>JAFGQI010000130.1 GCA_016935755.1 Anaerolineales bacterium | reverse complement strand
GGTTGGAGACGGATATCCGCATGGGGCAGGAGGCCGGCATGCTGACCGCGCTGGTGCTGACCGGCGCCACCCGGCGCGAACAGACCATTAGCCTGGATCAGCCGCCTACATGGATTCTCGATCATGTCGGCCAGCTGCTCGACAAGATTTAATTTACCCTGCCATTGATCCGCATGGCTCAGGTGCAGGTCGGCTCAGTCGTGTAGGTGATGGCAGACCCGACCCAGCCAGCCAACCCGGATAAGCTGGGTTTGCTGCTGCGATAACACACGAAATCAAAACCCCCGTTGATGCGGGGGTTTTTTATATATCATCGATTCAGCAGCAGAGAATTCAGGGTATCGCCCAGAATTACCTGGATTTGCAGCCGACTGTCGGGCAGGTCTTCCTGCTCAAGATGCAGTTCTCCCCCCAACAGGTCAACGCCCAGTGTGATCCAGCTTTCGCCGCCATCGGCTGAATAGCGCACCAGAGCCGGTTCAGCGCTTGCCCATCTCAGCAGCCAACCCTGCGCCTCGGACTCCAGGGTGACCGCTGCTGCTCTGGAGGTCAGGTCGGATTGAGCGAGCTGCTTTTGCGCCAGGATTGCGCCTTCTTTGACCAGGCGTATCTGGACGAAGGGCGTGGAGGGCCTGGGCAGCAGAGCGTGAACAGCCTGCACTTCCAGCCCATCGGTCTCAGCCCGGATCGGGCGCACCATCTGGCTGCTGACCACCTGCCCGGCAGCATCGACGAATTGGATCGAGTATGGACTGTCCTCCACATACGCAGCCGGTCGAGCGGGGAAGCTGTAGATTGGCTCAAAGCTGGCCTTGCCCAGATGGTCAAAAGCGATCCGGATGTACAGGCTTTCTTGAACCGGGGAAGTGATCTGCTGGACAGCGAATCTCTCCTGATCGACATACATGCCTTTGTAGGTGTAATCCGACAGCCAATAGCTCTCGGTGCAGTAGCCCATGATATCCTTCTGGGTGGCGGGGCGCAGCTGCATGGCGCTGACATACAGGCCGTATTGGCCGATATTGCCGCCGGGGTAGGGGTAATTTTCATCCGCGGGGGTCACGTCGCAGGGCGCGTGCTCCCGGCCAAAGGTGTGCCCGATTTCATGCGCGCCGATGAAATAGCCGTCCGGGCCGACATCGCTGACCCCCAGGCCGACCGCGGCGCGCGGCCCGCCGTAGGAGCCGCCCAGCCAGCCCAGGCCTCCCACACCGCCATAGAACCAGGTGTCCCCATGCGCATCCTCCAGCGGCACAACCCCATAGTAGACCGTCGAGGGTGCGGCGCCTTCCGATGCGCGCAGTGTGGTGATGCGATCGAGCAGGCGTTCCCACTCGCTGCCATCGTTCAAGTAGCCTGAAAAACGCATCTTGGCATGCACCGTCACGCTCACCGCGGGGACAGGATACATTGCGATCAGGATGGGCTGCAGGTGGCTGGTGGTGGGCGGCGGGTAGACCGTCCCGGAATAAATGTCCACATATTCGATCGGTACTGCCACCACGTTCAGCTGCGGCACGTTGTTGAAGCTGCGCGTGATGGCATACGAATTGTTGCCCCTGGCCCGATCCATGATCAGGAAGTTGGGATCGATGGTCGCCGTAAGGGTAACATTGCCAGACAGCCAGCTGGCGGGCAGCTGAAAATTATAGGTGTTGCTCAGGCTGCTGCGCAGCGATTCAAGCGTCTGGCTGAGCGGGAAAGCCTGGCTGTTCGAGAGCAGCAAAGGCGAACCAGGCAGCGGGCTGCCGTCGCGTGTGCCGCTCAGCGATACCTGCACCCCGCTCACTGCCGCAGCCTGGTCAATGCGCCCATACACCCGCACCACGGCGCTCCGGTTGGCGACCAGCGAGACGCTGTTAGAGAGATCCTGGGTTGCCTGGGTGATTTCCACAAACCCAATGCTCAGGTCAACCCCAGGAACGGCGAGCAGATAGGGGAAATAGAGCGAATTTGTGCTGGATGGCAGCGCTGATTGTCCGGCCATCTGCGCCGAGGCAGGCAGCGCCCCGCTCAGCAAGACTAAACACAGCAGCCATAGAGCCAGCCATGTTTTCGAAAGCTTCTTAGTCTTTTTCGACATTCAGGTGCACCTCAAGACAGTGTCAAAAAAAGTTCGCCAGGAAGGGAATCTTCCTGGCGGCTGGATCGGAGAGACTGAATTTGCAGCCGCTCGTCAGCCAGTATAGCATAATTCTACGGGCTGTGCGTGCGCCTGGTCAAATTCTCACCAAATATGAATAATTGCGCCGACCGGTTGGCTCAAGGCCAGGGAATCTTGGCGGAATCTACCGTACCGGTCCAACTGGAATAAGGCACATTGCTCAGGTCGCCTTGCGTCTGCCCGTCTGCCACCCAGCACTGCTGGCGGCGCGTGCGTGCATCGTTGATGCGCACCAGCCACCAGCCGTTATCGCTCTTGCCGATGATCTCCAGGACTTTGCCCGCTTCGAATGTCCAGATTAATTCATATTCCGTGCTGGGGCCGCCGCGGCAGTTGTAGCCCTTATCCAGGATCAGCTGTGGTGGCCCAGAAGGCAGCTGCGGGCTTTCCGCGGTTGGCTGCACCACAGGGACAACGACTTCTGGCGGGGTAGTCGGGGGAATATCAGGGGTGGGTTCCCTTTCCTGCGGCTGCTCTGGCGCTTCGGTTGGCGGCTGGGTGGCTTCGACCGCTGGACGCGGGGTGTTTGTCCGGATGATCGCCATCTCAGGGTCCGCTGCACTCGAGCCAAGCCGATCTAATATGCTATCTCCGTTGAAATATACGATCGAACAAAGCAGGCAGATCCCCACCAGGGCTGCCGGTACAATCACTGGCAGGAATTTATTCTTCTTTTTAGCTGGCTGCACTTCTTGGTACTGGGGGAGTACAGGTGGTGCAGCCGGGATGGGTTGCTCCACCCGGGCGGTGGGGGCGACTGGCTCGGGGCGCGGGGTTGGAGTCACCGGCACGGTCAGCGCCTGGTGCAGATCCCTGGCGCTCTGATAGCGCCGCTCGCTGGAGACTTCGATTGCCCGGCTTACCACACTCTCCACCATCGGGCTGACCTGCGGGTTGATCTGGCGGGGCGAGCTGGGTATGGCGCTCCCGGCGGCCCGGTGGACGCTCTCTGGCAGCACCTGTCCGGTGAGCAGGGTATACAGCGTCGCGCCGAGCGAGTAGATATCCGAGCGCACATCGGTGCGCCCTCCGCCGTACTGCTCGGGCGGGCTGAAGCCCGGGGTGACTGCTTTGGCGCCGACCGTGGTCGCCAATGAGGCGTTGTATATTTTTGCAATGCCAAAATCTACCAGCATGGCGCGGCCGTCTGGACGGATTTTGATATTCGCTGGCTTGATATCGCGATGGATGATGGGCGGGTTTTGGGCGTGCAGGTATTCCAGGGCTTCACAGATCTGCGCTACCCATGAGAGCACCTGCGTCTCGGGCAGCACGCCCAGGCGGTCGAGCATGGACTGCAGGTCCTCGCCTTCGACAAAATCCATCACCAGGTACTGGCCCTGGTCTGGGATGGAGAAATAATCCATCACCCGGGGCAGATTGGGATGAGAAAGATGCGCCAGGATGGAGGCTTCGTGGCTGAACTGGTTCTGGGCTTCCTGGGAAGCCTCCAGGTTTTCTTTCAGCGCGATGGGCATTTTCAGGTTGAGGTCCCAGGCGCGGTAAACTGCCCCCATCCCGCCCTGGCCCAGCAGGGAGACGATACGATAGCGGTTATTGATGATTTGTCCAGTAGTCAGGGACATCAGACCCTCCCATTGAATCGCAACTGTAGCTGGTGAGAAACGGTCAATTGATTATATAATTAAACCTTATCCAGGTCGATACCTAACTTGTGGATGACCACCATCTATCGAGAGGATCATCAGACTGATGAAAAAGGTAATTGTTGCGGGCGTTGGCATAGGAGGATTGGCCGCGGCCTTGCGTTGGCAAAAACTGGGATTCTGGCTGCTGATATGGGTGCTCACGCCCATTGGTCTGTGGACGATCGACGAGGCGATGTTCCCCTTCCTGGCCGCGCTGGGCGTCCTGGCGCAGTTGGGGGCGGTCATGGCGATCTTGCGAGTGCAGTGGCCGTGGGAGCAGATTTTGCGCCGGATCGTTCTGCTGACCCTGGCTGCCTGGTTGGTGGAGTTTTGGGGTTCGAAAACAGGCTTCCCATTTGGGAGCTACCAGTATACGGATGTGCTGCAGCCTCAATTAGGGGGCGTGCCGCTGCTGATCCCCCTGGCCTGGGCGATGATGCTTCTGCCAGCCTGGGCAGTCGCAGATGTCCTGTTATCTTCCTTGCACCCCAGACTGAATAAATTTTATCCGCTTGTATTTGCGCTTGTCTCCGGCCTGGCTTTCACCGCCTGGGATTTATATCTGGACCCGCAGATGGTCAGCCGGGGAATGTGGTTTTGGAAAGAACCCGGCGGCTATTTTGGCATTCCGTGGGCCAACTACCTGGGCTGGTGGTTCAGCGCCTCCCTGCTGACTCTGCTGGCGCGCCCACCTGTACCTCCCCGAGAGCCGCTTTTACTGATCTATACGCTGACCTGGCTGTTCCAGGCGATTGGATTGGGCTTCTTCTGGGGGCAAACCGGCCCGGCGATTGCTGGGCTGGCTGGTATGGGCGTCTTTGCCCTGGCGGCCTGGCTCAGGCTGTGGAGAATCCACAGCAGGCGGCAAAACGCTGCAAGATGACATCTCCGTAGGGGGTGTCGCGGACACCCTCCAGGACGGACTGTGGATCCTGCCCGCTGGCTAAGATTTCCGAGCGGTCGATCTCAATATATGTTTTCACAGCTTCGGCATCAAACTCGGGGTGAAACTGCACCCCCCAGGCGCGCTGGCCGATGCTAAAAGCCTGGTGCGGGTCCATCGCGCTGGAAGCTAGCAGCCGGGCGCCCACAGGCAGGCGGGTGACAGATTGGGCATGGCTGACCTGCAGGATGAGTGGATTACCCAGGTCGCCGAGCAGCGGATCAGCCAGGCCATTTTCAGTAAGGCTTACTTCAACGGTGCCAACTTCCAGGCCGTGCGGATTAAATTGGACTTCTCCCCCCATAGCATGGGCGAGCAGCTGGTGCCCGTAGCAAATGCCCAGGACAGGCAAACCAGTTTCCACGGCACCCTTCAACCAGGCAGCCGTGCGTTCGCTCCAGGGCAGCCGCTCGCTGAACATATCATGCGAACCAGTGATCACAGTACCTGACAGTTCCACCGGGTCGGGGAGGGTCTCGCCGTTTTGCACATCTACGATCAGAGCCTGATCGCGAGGTATGCCCATCCCATCAATGATCCAATCCTCGAAATCGCCTTTCTTGCGGCGTAAATCTTCTGCTGTTGAGCCTGTCTTGATAACCAATAATTTATTCATCGTCCCTCACAAAAATCGGTGAATTCAATTTATTTTACCAGCAAGATTGATTGAGGGAATCTAGATTATACTTTACCTGGATTTGTTTTTCGGAATCATGATTAAGGATGGGATCATGCGAAAATTTTTGAGTATGTCTGCGCAATCCAGGCTCTTCATCGTTTTCGGACTGCTGGCGTTGGTTGCTGCTCTCAACCTGGTGGTAGGGATCATCAATACAGCCTCATTTCAGGAAATGGTCACCTACCTGCGCATCAGCGCGCTGGCGCTGGAGCGCAGCGGCAGCGCCCAGGCCAACCTGGCGCGCGAGCAGCTGGCAGTTCGGAACGTCCTGTTGAGCGATTCCCCCGAGGATTGGGGCCAGGTCTACACCTACAGCGGGCAGTTCTATGATTATTTAACCAGCGAGTCGCTCAATTCACTCAGCAGCGAGCAGGACCAGGCTCTGGCAGAACTGGATGTTTTACGCCAGCAGTATGACCGGGATGTGGAAGAAATCATCACTGCCACCTGGGAGGGTGAACTGGACCCCGAAGGAGCCCTGCTGCAGGTGCGTGCTTCGGTCGACCCGCTGGCCATGCAGTTGAACCAACTTCTGGACGACATCTCTGCCCGGCATCTGGCAGAGATTGCCGAGAACACCCGCCAAATCGAGGGATCCATCTGGAGCTCGGCTAATACTGCCCGCTGGGCCATCCTGATCCTGGCGATCCTGCTGGTAGCCGGCATGTTTGTCGCCAACCAGATCACCCAGCCTCTGCACAGTTTGACCAGCGCTCTGATTGCTTTCCAGAACAATACCTACCAGCGCGAGACGCTGGAGCCTTATCTGGATTCTCGGGATGAGTTGGGACAGCTGGCACGGGCGATTGACGCGATGGCAACTTCAATCACGGAATCCAACCGCTTGAAGGATCAGTTCCTGCGCTCCGCCTCGCGCTTCATCCCCACCCAATACCTGGAATTTTTGGAAAAACCAACCATCACAGATGTAAACCTGGGTGATCACGTCGCTGCGGAGATGGCAGTCATGTTTTCCGATATCCGAGGCTTCACCACAGCCTCCGAGCGCATGACACCCCAGGAGAATTTTGACTTCATCAACGAATATCTCAAGCTGGTCAGCCCGGTCATCCAGCGTCATGAAGGGTTCATCGTCAAGTTCCTGGGCGATGGTATGATGGCGATCTTCCCCTATGGTGTGGATGATGCCGTCAGGGCGGGCATCGAAAAACAGCAAAAAGTGATCGAGTTCAATGCCATGCTCGCTCAGCGCGGCTTTCCGCCAGTCAGCGTGGGCATCGGCATCCACACCGGTCAGATGATGGTCGGGATGATCGGCGAGGAGCGCCGTATTCAAGGGGATGCATTTTCGGATAATGTGAACCTGACATCGCGGGTCGAAAGTTTGAATAAGTTCTACGGCACGTCGATGATCGTCAGTGAAGAGACTCTGCGAGGGCTGCAGCAGCCAGTCAGCTACCGGATGCGCTATCTGGGGAAAGTCCAGGTCAAGGGCCGGCAGGCGCCTTTGGGTTTGTATGAAGTGTACGAGGGCTTATCGGCGGATGTAGCCGCCCGCAAGGACGCCAGCAAAGCATCTTTTGAACGCGGTATTGAACTGTACACCCGGGGTGATTTTGCTGGCGCCCGGCAGGCATTTGATGCTGTTCTGGAAATCGACCCGGATGACAAAACCGCCCGCTACTATCTGGAGCGCTGCTTCGAGTGGGCTGACCGCATCCCACCCTCCCATTGGGATGGGGTGATCGTGATGATGGACAAGTAGTCGAGAGGAGAATTATGATGAAAAGTTGGCTTACTTTCTTCCGTTCGCTCTTCTCTCTGGGACAGCTTGGGTGGATCCTGCTGCTGATGGCCCTGGCGATCCTGATTGGCTGCTTCACTGCCCTGGGGAATTTTGATAATTTTGATATCGCCTGGGCGCGCATCGATGCGCTGTCTGCTCTTGAAGATACCGTTAGCGTCCACTTGCGGGAGATGGAACTGAACGAGCTGTATTACGTATTTGCTCTGGAATATGGCACAGAAACAAGCAGTGAGCTTCAAAGCATTGATGAGCACTATACTGAAATCAACCAGACCCTGGATGATCTTGCTGCAGAGGGGCATTTCACCACCGATCTGGACTACTACGAAGAAGACATTGCCCTATTAGCCGACTTTCGCTCGCTGCTGGATGACCACCAGCAAACCTTCAGCCAGGTCGTCCAGGCCTATACATCTGGAGATGCGGAAAGCGCACAGGCATTGATGGATGTATCTGAAGAGGAGAACGCCGAGCTTCAAGAAATGCTAAAAGAGCTGGGGATCAGATTGAATGCTGATCTGAATGACGCCGCGCAGACCTTTCCGCAGGATGTTTCCTTCGCCATTCGCGGCATCAGCATTGCTGTGATCGGGATGATGATCCTGGTGCTGCTGGGCTACCGGGCGATCGGCCGCCTGACCCTGCCCCTGCTTGATCTGACCAATGCTGTCACCGCGGCAGGTGGGGATCACTATAACAACGAGTTGTTAGCACGATCGCTCCATCTGGGCGGCCCACCAGGTCGATTTGCCCGCCTCCTGGATGCTTTTGCCAGGGCGATAGAGCAGCGTGATGCTGGATTGAAGGCGGAGATGGTGAAGCTAAGAGAGCAGTTGTACGAATCGCGCCGCCGCCGATTGAAAATTGCCCGGCCCAACCAGGCCTCAGGAGAGCCGCAATGAAAACCAGGACGAAGCGTTATGTCTCTCTGCAAAATAGACTGGCCCTGGTTTTAACCTTGATTTTTCTCATCGGGATATTCTTTCTGGCTAATTTCCTGAAGACCTCCGCCGATGTGATTGCTTATATTGGCACTTCCCGTGCTGCGGTGATCAAGACTCGCCAGTTATACCAGGCCAAGGTGTACCTGCAGCAGTTTGAGCGAGCGGTGAATGTGTATGAGATCAACTCCGATCCGGATGCACTGGATGAATATAACAGCAGCTACTCGCGGCTGCACCAATACCTGGCGAATGCAGTGGATGAAGCGGCTACGGCTGATGAACGGCAGGCGCTGCAGCAGATGAGCACAGACCTTGAATCGCTGCGGCAGAACTTCGACCAGGTCATTGCTGCTGTGGATGCCGAAGATTGGGAGACAGTGGTAAATCTGGATAATGATGCCTATGTGCTTGTAGATCTGATTTTTACCCGCATCGGCAGCCTGATCGATGTTCGCAATGCTGAATTGGGTGAGATGATCGATGAAATCGACACCTTCTCCATCTTTGGCTACCTGGCAATCCTGGTGACGCTGCCGGTCTTCTTGATCCTGGTGGTGCTGGCTGCGCTGATCATCGCCAAACAGATCCACGCCCCTTTGATCCGCATGGCAGATGAATTAGAGCATATCCAGGAAAGCCGCTTTGCTCCAGCTTCTCTGGGCAAGCTGCCCGAGCGGCGCGATGAGATCGGCTACCTGGCGCGGGAATATCTTAAAATGGCTGAGGCGGTGCAGAACCGTTCAGCACACCTGCAGGGTGAAATTGAGGCCATAAAGGCAAAAATTCGCTAACCTTCGATCCACTCGACCTGGCCGGTCAGGCGGGTGTCATAGCCAGCCAGAGAGGCTATCTCCTGCTGAGCTTCAGGGCTTACCAGCCATTTGGTCAGAGCTTGAATGGCAGGGAGGCCAAAGGTTTCTTTTGGGATCACCAGATCGTAGCGTTCCAGCACCAGGGGGATGAAATCCAGACTGTAAGCGCGAGCGGCTGCTTCCATTCCCAGACCGACATCTGCCTGTCCCTCGGCGATGGCCTGGGCAATTTCCGAGTGGGTATTTTTCACGTTCTGGTAGCCGTGAATTTGCTCTGCTGTTATGCCCAGCTTGTGCAGCCTGGCATCCAGCCAGACGCGCGTCCCCGAGCCGGGCTGACGGTTGATGAATATCAACCCGGGGCGAGCGATGTCGCTCAGGCTCGTTATTTCGGCTGGATTGCCAGCCGGGAAGATCAGTCCAAGACGCCGGTGAGCCAGGGTTACCAGGGCTAAATCCCGGCCTGGCAGCAGGCGTTTCACGAAAGGTACGTTGTAAGAGTCGTTTTCTTCATCCCAGAGATGGCAGCCTGCCAGGTGAACCTTCCCTTGGGCCAGGGCGATCAGCCCACCCAGGCTGCCGCAGAATTCGAGCACCAGCTTGTAACCATCCGCAATCTCGCTGAAATGGGCGGCAATCCAACTGAGGCATAAATCATGGCTGCCTGCGAAACGCAAGGTGTTTGTATCTGCAGCAGGCAGCTGGTCTTTCATAGACTTCCAGCGGTCAAGCACCAGGTTGACTGCCTCGGAGATATCAATGGGGGCGTAGCCAGCCGTCAGCGCCTCCAGCAAGAAGGCTTCTGCCCGGTGGGTCAATTGCAGCCAGCGCAGCGAGTTTTTCTCGCCCTGAGCCAGTGTGTTGATCACATGCGTGCCTTGCCCCTGGCGAGCGACCACCAGTCCCTGCTGAGCCAATTCTTGATAGGCTCGTTGGATTGTACCCAGAGTGCAGTTCCACTGGTCTGTCATCTGGCGTACAGAGGGCAGACGGTCGCCGGGCTTGATCTCGCCCTTCAATATTTGCGTCCGAATGCCTTCGGCAATAATCTGGTACAGGTGAGGTTTATCCATTGTCAATCCTCATTATTTTAACATAATCCAGTCATCATTCGATATTTTATCGATAAACAGTAACTGAGATGCAATAAGGTCAGGGAAAATATGTGACAATATTCAGCTTGACAATCAGCAATCGGGTGAGTAAACTGTTACTGTATAAATGTATAATATCTTATATACAGTATTCTTACCCAGACATGGAGGCACACATGAAGAAGAAGTTCACCCTGATTTTGATCGTCAGTCTATTGCTGCTCGCTTCGGCCTGCCAGCCCACGCCGACCCCGGCGCCAACCGCCACCGTTCCGCCGCCGACGGATACGCCCGCACCGACGCCAACGCCGGTGCCGCCGACGGCGACTCCTACTGAAGCGCCGCCTACAGACACGCCAGAAGCTCCAATCCTGCAGGTTTTTGGTCCCTCGGTAGAAATGAATTTCACCATGGCAGACCTCAAGAGTCTGCCTGCCAGTGAAGGTTATGGCGGGATCAAGAGCAGCACCGGCAAAATCACCCTGCCTGTGATGTGGAAAGGGGTTTCACTAAAGGATTTAGTGGAAGCCGTTGGCGGTATGGAAGCCAACATGGGCATCAATATTGAAGCCAAGGACGGCTATGGCATCACCTATTCATACGATCAGGTGATGAATGGCACCTTTATTTCTTATGACCCCGGCACGGGTGAAGAACTCAAATCACCCTCTCCACTGACCGCCATCCTGGCTTATGAGCGCGAAGGAAAGGCCCTGGATCTGGATATGGATGGCAACCTGCGGCTGGTGATCATCAGCGATGACAACAACCAGGTAACGGATGGCCACTGGGCGGTGAAATGGGTCACCAAAATCGAGATCAAAGACCTGGGTCAAAATTGGAACCTGAGTCTGGAGGGGGCGATCAGCGAAGAAATGGATCGCGCTACGTTTGAATCGGGGGCTTCCCCCAACTGCCATATGCTCAAATGGACGGATGATAAAGCCCAGGAGTGGGTGGGCATCGCCCTGTGGTTGCTGGTCGGGCGTGTGGATGATGAAGTCAAACACGAAGGCCCTGCCTTCAATGATGCCCTGGCGGATGCCGGCTACACCATTGACGTGGTTGCCTCGGACGGGTACACGGTCAGCTTTGACAGCGCCCGGGTCAAGCGCAACGATAACATCATTGTTGCCTACCAGGTGAATGGCAATCCCCTGCCGGACAAGTACTTCCCGCTGCGTCTGGTAGGCGCTGACCTGCAGAAAGACGAGATGGTTGGTATGATCGCTAAGATTGTGGTCAACGTACCAGCCCTGCCTGTGCTGGAACCTACACCTACTCCTACACCGGAACCCACAGCCACCACTGCTCCAGTCGCGGATGCAGCTCTAGTCATCACTGGTCTGGTGGAAACAGAGCTGTCTTTCACAGATGCCGACCTGCATGCCCTGGAAGTGGTCAAAATCACTGCTGAGCACCCCAAGAAGGGCAAATTGGATTATGAGGGTGTGCGTTTGAGCACCTTGCTGGATCTCGCTAAGGTAAAACCAGAAGCCAAGACCCTGGTGATTGTCGCCGGTGATGGCTTTAAGGCCGAGGTTGATCTGGCCGCGGCGCGCGCCCAGGCAGATTGCCTGTTAGCGTTTACCGACACGGCAGGCGACTACTCCATGGTCATGCCGGGCTTGCCGAGCAACACCTGGGTGAAGGGTGTGGTAAAAATCGAAGTCAAGTAGCTGGAATTATGGAGGGTGGGCTGGTTAATGCCCACCCTCTTCTTGAAAGAGGGCCCATTGCGCTTCCGAATTTTGTCGCTTTGTCTGCTTGTGCTGGTTGCCCTGGCTGCCGGATGCCAGGGGGATTATATTCCGACTGAGACGATCTCACCGATGGAGACGTTCTCTCCCATGCCAACCCCCGTCCCAACCGCTGTTTCAACTCCCACGCCAGCGTCTAAAACGCCCCTGGTGGTCTTCTGTGCTGGCAGCTTGATTCTGCCCTTTGACCAGCTGGAAAAGGCCTTTGAAAGCCGCTATCCAGAGATTGATGTGCAGAATGAGTGTCATGGCAGCATCCAGGTGATCCGGCATGTCACCGATCTGCACGAGAAAATCGATGTGGTTGTCACAGCCGATGCTTCTCTGATCCCCATGCTGATGTACGCCACGCCCGACCCGGAAAGCGGCAAACCGTATGCCGAGTGGTACATACGCTTTGCCACCAATAAACTTGGTGTGGCTTACCAGCCCCAAAGTAAATATGCGGCTGAGATAAATACCGAAAATTGGTACACCGTTCTGCCCCGCCCAGATATTAAAGTGGGCATTGCAGACCCGCGTTTTGACCCTTCTGGCTACCGGACCTTGATGGTTTTCTCCCTGGCGCAGGAGCTCTACCAGAATTATTCGTTGTACAATCAGATGTTCCAGGGTAAGTTTAGCACTCCGATTACATACTTCGCCGATGATGACCTCACCACCATCACGGTGCCGGAGATTGTTGAGACAAAACCCGGCGCCAGCATCGTGATTCGAGGCGCCAGCATCCAGCTGATCGCTCTGCTGCAGTCTGGAGATCTCGATTTCGCTTTTGAATACGAAAGCGTCATCCAGCAGCATGGATTGCAGATGATCCACCTGCCGGATGCATTAAATCTCGGTTCAGTAGACTTTGAAGATTTCTACCGCCAGGTGCAGGTCAATCTGGACTTCCGCCGTTTCGCCAGTGTGAAGCCAGAGTTCAAGGGTGAACGGATCGGTTATGGCGTCACTATCCCCAGCAATGCGCTGCACCTCGAGGCGGCGGTTCAATATATCGCTTACCTGCTTGGTCCTGAGGGTCGAGCTTTGATGGAAGCCAATTACCATCCCCTCTTTGAGACCCTGCTGGCAAATAACTTCGCGGCTGTACCGCAGGCGCTGCAGGAATTGGTTGCTCCGGAACCACAGCCGTGAGGTCGCGGTATACGCTGTTCAATCTGACCTTTGGCGTGCTTGGGGGTATGTTGATCATTTTTGTGATCCTGCCCATCCTCAGCACGATATCTTCCACCAGTCTCAGCAGCTTCTGGCTGTCGTTTACGGATCCAGAAGTGCTGCGTTCTATGACCCTGACCTTCCTGGCTGCCGCGATTGCCACTCTGCTGGCTGCCATAGGCGGCATCCCACTGGCATACCTGTTGGCAAGGCGAAAATTTACGGGCAAGCGGCTGGTCGAAGCTTTGGTTGATCTGCCTGTGGTTATCCCCCACACAGCTGCTGGGATTGCCCTGCTGATGGTGTTTGGCCGACGCGGCCTTCTGGGGCAGTGGTTCGAGCCATTCGGGATCACTTTCACCGACAGCCTGGGGGGGATTGTGGTGGCGATGTTGTTCGTCAGCCTGCCGTTCCTGGTGAATATGAGCCGGGAAGCATTTGCTCTGGTAGATGAAGAACTAGAACGGGTGGCGTTGACCGATGGAGCCAGTCCCTGGCAGGCTTTCTGGTGGGTTACCTTGCCGCTGGCGTGGCGAGGCGTGTTAGGCGGCGCTGTGATGATGTGGGCGCGCGGCATCAGCGAATTTGGCGCAGTGGTGATCCTGGCGTACCATCCCAAGATCGTGCCCGTGCTGGTGTACGAACGCTTCACCGGTTTTGGGCTGGCGGCTGCCCAACCAGTGGCGCTGCTGCTCATCCTGGCTTCCCTGCTGGTCTTTGGTTTGCTCCGGCTGGCTTTGCTGCCAGAGCGTAAAGAAAGCTGACGCCTTGCCAGCAACTGGTAAAGCGGGTATGATTCAAACAACTTGTATCCGTTAATCGATTATCCAGGAGGTAATTGTTATGAAGATCAGCGCTCGCAATGTATTGAAAGGCAAAGTGGTAAAAGTCGTGCGCGGGGCAGTAAATTCTGAAGTCATCGTGGAAATCCCCGGCGGTACGCAGATTGTCTCCGTGATCACCAACGCTTCAGTGGATAGCCTGGAACTGAAAGAAGGTAAACCGGTCTATGCGGTGGTCAAAGCATCCAATGTTATGATTGCGATAGACTGAGCAGAAAAAACCTGCGGGGCGTCAAAGCCCCGCAGGTTGCATTTTATTCACCCGCCAGGATCAGCACTCGACCGGCCTGGGTCAGGAATACATAGGGCGGAGCTACCAGACTTCCATATGGGAAGGCCTCTTTCAAGCTGCAAACCTGGGCGTCGCTGCACTCCACGGCGGCGTCAAAGGTGTTCAGGGGTGTCAGCCGGTTATTGGCGAAAGCATAGATATCCCCATTGGTGATGATGTTGCCGCGATCGTAAGCGCAGACGCGAGCCTGGGCGCGCTCTGAGGTCTTGAATGCTGGCGCATCTGCTCTGCTTAAATCCCATAACTCAACATCATTGGTTGTACAGCGGATCATCATACCCTGTTCAATGAACATGTGATAGGCGATCTCCTGTGTGTCGATCCTTCCTTCCATCTTCATTGCCGTTGACATGCTGGCAGGATCGGAGAACTCGAAAAACGCCATCCGGCCGCGGGTCTTATTCTCCAGGTTCAGGAATTCAGTAACATAGAGCAAGCCTTCATAGGCGATAGAAGTAAAATACGTGGCGCCTGCATCACCGCGATATTTTGACAATGACTTGGGGTTGACCGGATCGCTGATATCGTAGATAAATATCTCCCGGTCGCCGGTGGCTACCAGGGTATCACCGGTCTGGTACAGGCCGTAGATGATCAGACCTTTTTGCGTGCTTTTCAGCACCGGATTGGCAGGATCCTGGATATCCAGGGTCTGGATGCCCGAATTCCCGTACACATACAGGAAATCCCCATTGCGCAGCAAGCCATTCCCGCTTTGCAAGGTGATCTGGTTCACTGGCTGATCGTAGGAAGTAAAATCTTGTCCAACAGCCAACCCGCTCAGATCGAACAGATAGAGGACGCCTTTGCGGCTGACGACATAAGCGTACCCATCCTGATATGCCACCCCCCGCAGCAGCTCATTGTCTGGAATGATCAGGCTGCCAATGGCCGTATAGCTGGTGGGGACGATATCCACAGGCGGGGGAGTTGGCGTATCTGCAGGTGTAGGTGTTTCTGGCTGGGGGGTCGAGCTGGCATTGGCGGCGGATGCAATGGTCGGCGCGGCTGTAGTGCTGATCGCTGGAGTGGAGCTTGCCGCCACAATCGCAGCGGTCGGCGTGCTCTTTCCGCCCAAAGAACGGCTGACAAGGCTGATAACCAGCACTGCCAGGAGGCAGACAGCCAGGGCGCCTCCGCCGATTGCTACCCACAGCACTGGGAATTTGCCTTTGGCAGCTGGCTGGGCAGCCGCAGGAGCATGTGGAGGGGACGCAGGCGCAGACACAACCTGGATCAGCTGCTCCGGTGGAACAGCGGATGTCGGTCTTTCCTGCAGGGTGATGGTGGCATTTGGATCATCCGCTGGTCTGCCAGCCTCGGGGGCGGGCTTTGACGCAGGTTTTCGCAGCGGCGTGGTCAGGTCATTCTTCAGCTCGTCCATATTCTGGTAGCGCCGGTCCGTGGAAAGCTCAACCGATTTCATGATGGCATGTTCGACATCCGGACTGATTTCCTCGTTGATCTGGCGCGGTGGGGGCATGACGGTGGAATCCACCACCCGCTGTACACTTTCCGGCGGGGTCCTGCCGGTCAGCAGGTGGTACAGGGTTGCCCCCAGGGCATAGATATCTGAGCGGACGTCCGTGTTCCCGCCGCCGTACTGCTCGGGAGGGCTGTAGCCCGGTGTGACTGCTTTTGCTCCCACGGTCGTTACCAGGTGGACGTCGAAAACTTTGGCAATGCCAAAATCCACCAGTACCGCGCTGCCATCCGGGCGGATCTTTATATTGCTGGGTTTGATATCCCGGTGAATGATGGGCTGTGGCTGGCGGTGCAGGTATGCCAGGGCATCGGTAATCTGCCCAATCCAATTGACCACCATTGATTCAGGCAGACGCCCCAGGCGGTCCAGCATGGACTTGAGGTCCTCGCCTTCAATGTAATCCATCACCAGGTACTGCCCCTGGTCGGGGATATAGAAGTGATCAATCACCCGCGGCAGGTTGGGATGCGACAGCTTTGCCAGGATATTTGCCTCCCGCAGGAATTGTTTGCGCGCTTCGGGGGAGGTTTCCAGATTTTCTTTGATAGCGACAGGGATTTCGAGGCTCAAATCCCAGGCTTTATAGACAGCCCCCATGCCTCCTTTGCCGAGCATGTCATCGATGCGATAGCGATCATGGTGAATCAGCTGACCGAGGGTAAGCGCCATGGTGTCTCCCAATGATGATGAATTTCGATCAGGCTTTTTTCTCTTCCATTGCAAAGCCCGGGATGCGGGTTGTCTTTTCCAGGTATTTGAGGCCGTAGTCGAGGATGAAAACCATCACTAAATACACAACTGCAACAGCCAGGTAGCTGCCGATGGGATCATATGTTCGAGAAGCCACAGCCTTAGCCTTGGTCATCAGATCTGGCACAGCGATTAAGAAAGCAACTGCGGTGGACTTCAATAAAGACACGGGCTCATTCGCCCAGGCGGGTATAGCCAGACGCAGCGCTTGAGGCAGAATGATAAAGAAAATTGTTTTCCAGCGCGACATGCCAATGGCGCGACCAGCCATCATTTGTCCTTCCCCAATCGCCAGAATAGCTCCGCGCAGATATTCAGCCTGGTAGGCGCCGCTGTTTAAGCTTAAGGCCAGGAATGCAGATGGCATTCTGTCCAGGGTCACACCGATGCCGGGCAAGCCATAGTAGACCAGGAAGAGCTGCACGAGCAAGGGGGTGCCGCGAAACAGCTCGATATAGCCCACCGACAGAGCGCGCATCCAGGGCCGGCCATAGACGCGGCCAAGCGCAGCCAGCATGCCCAGCACAAATCCCATGCCCACACCAACCAGAGTTAATTCCAGGGTTACCAGCGCACCGTTAAGGAATTCTGGCAGAGCATTTTGAAAAAAGGATAGCCATTCGCTCATTCTGCGCTGCCTTTTTTCTTGGCTTCATCCTGCTTACCATATAGTTCGGTGATCTTCCACAGGAATTCGCGCGTGCGTTCGTGTTTTGGATTGTAGAACAGCTCGTCGGGGGTGCCTTCTTCGGCAATGCGGCCTTTTTCCATAAAAATGATGCGATCAGCTACTTCACGGGCGAAGCCCATCTCGTGGGTCACCACCAGCATGGTCATCTGTTCGCGCGCCAGCTGTTCCATTACGCCCAGCACCTCGCCAATCAGTTCCGGGTCCAGGGCAGACGTGGGTTCATCAAATAACATCACGCGTGGGTCCATCGCCAGGGCGCGAGCAATCCCTACGCGCTGCTGCTGTCCGCCAGAAAGCTGGCCAGGGTAGTGTCCGGCGCGGTCGGATAGACCAACGCGTTCCAGCTCCCGAAGGGCTTTTTCACGGGCCTGGTCGTGGGGCATTTTCTTCACCCGGGTTAAACCAATCAGTACATTGTCCAGGGCAGTCAAGTGGTTGAAGAGCAGAAAATTCTGAAAAACCATGCCGATATGCTGGCGAACTTCATTTTCATCGTAGTTTGCAGCGGTGATTTCTTGTCCATCCAACCAGATTTGTCCGGAATCGACTCTGGTGAGCAGATTGAAGCAGCGCAGTAAGGTGCTCTTTCCAGTGCCGCTGGGGCCGATAATCACGATGGTATCACCCTGGTTTACCGAAAGGTTGATATCCTGAAAGATGGTGTTTTCGCCGTAGCGTTTGGTAAGGTTTTTTGCCTCTAAAATAGGTCGGTCCATAACCATCTCCATGGGGTTAAACCGGGTTGGTTGGCAGCCGGGTGCGCCACCCCAGCCAATCCAGCAGTCGGTTGGTGGTGAAAACCAGCACAAAATAGATCAGCGCAGCGGTGCCGTAGGCCAGGAAGGGTTGTTGCGTTGTGGCGCTCAGCTGCTGGGCGCGGCGCAGAATCTCGGACACACCCAGGGCATATACCAGGGAGGAATCTTTTAGCACGATCGAGGCCTCGTTTGACCACGGTGGGATAGCCAGGCGCAGGGCCTGGGGCAGGATAACATAACGGATGGCTTTCAGGCGGCTCATACCAATCGCCCGTGCTGCCACCATTTGTCCGCTGCCCACCGAAAGCAATGCGCCGCGCAGAATTTCCATCTGGTAGGCGCTGCTGACAATGCCCAGGGAAATCGAACCTGCCCAGAAAGCAGATAAATTAATCCAATCGCCAGACAGGACGAAATATAATATAAACAGCAGGACTACCGGGGGCACGCCGCGCATCAGCAGGCTGTAGGCGGCTGCCAGCCATCGTAACCATCTCCCGCCATAGGTATGGAGCAGCGCCAGCAGCAGCCCAATCACCAGCCCGGCAGGCAAAGCCACCAGTGTAACTGCCACCGTCGTGGCGGTGCCGTTGATGATATAGGAAACAAAGTTTGATAACATGATGGCTGATTTTCTAGACTGGCGGGCAACTTGTTGCCCGCCAGTCTAGTCAGTTTATTCGCTTGTTAGCTCAGCCACTTGATAGCCAGGTTATCGATGAAACCTTCTGCCTGAAGCTCCTGGATGATCTTATCCATCTCGGCTTTCAGTTCAGCATCGCCATTGGGGATGACAATATTCATCGGGCCGCTGGAGACCACTGCATGCCAGATGATCTTGATCCCACCCAACTGCTTGGCCAGGGCCTGCGCCGGGACGTAATCCGCCATCAGCACCTCAATGCGTCCGGACTTCAAATCCAACATAGCCTGATCTACACGATCATAGCGGAACATATTGGCATCGGACAGCTTCCCGGTAGTGATCAGGTTGTCGGTCAGCCAGGAATCCTGGGTCGTGCCGGTCTGGGCGCCGACTTTATACTGAGCCACATCTTCGGGGTTGGCGATCTGCCCGGTGAAGCCATCCACTACGGCAAAGGCATCTTCAGAGGTATAGTAAGCAATGGTGAAATCGATCTTCTCATCACGCTCTTCGCTGTAGTTGAAGGCAGAGATGGAGGCATCGATCTTGCCTTCTTGAACGCCAGCAATCAAGCTGTCGAAGGGCATATCCACCCATTCGATGGTCACGCCCATACGCTTGGCGATTTCGGTCATCAGTTCGATGTCGAAACCGACTTTATTGCCACTCTCGTCCACCGACTCGAAGGGAGGATAGTCGGCAGAAGTACCCACCTTGATCACTTTCGCCTGCTTGATCGCCTCCAGATGGTTGGCGGGTTTTTGGGGTCCGCAGGCGGTCAGTATCAGGACGAATACGAGGGCAAGCACAAAAATAGTTCGTTTCATTTCGGCGTCTCCTGTAAGTATTTTTTGGATCTACCCTTGATCAGGTAATCCTTGTTGCTACAATTATAAACCAGGTATCCGTTCAAATGATTAAAATCCTTGATTGATCTACTCTGATTCGAATGGGGTGTTTTGCCTGCTAATCACTGTATAATAAGAGGGTGGTAGTATCGTCTGCTGTAATCATGGATGCGATGGAGTAAAACTTCAAACCATCATGGCTTCTTTTACCCCCGCTCAACGCCACCTGATCGAACAGCCGCTGGATGGTCGTATATTTCTGGACGGTCCTGCCGGCTGCGGTAAAACAACCGCGGCTGTAGAAAGACTGCTCAGGATGCTGGAAAGAGGCATCCCGGGGGATACAATTTTGCTTCTTGTCCCGCAGCGCACCCTGGCGGAGCCATATCATCGGGCTCTGCGCTTACCGCACACACCTGCCGGCGGCGAGGTGTCGATCCTGACGGTAGGCGGTCTGGCGCAGCGCATGGTGGATTTATTCTGGCCTCTGGTGGCAGAGAGGGCTGGTTTTGCTCATCCAGATGCGCTGCCTACATTTCTCACCCTGGAAACAGCCCAATATTACATGGCTCATCTGGTGCGTCCACTGCTGGAGGTCGAGCATCTTTTCGAGTCAGTCACCATCGATCGTAATCGTTTATACAGTCAGATTCTCGACAATCTCAATAAAGCCGCCGTGGTTGGTTTTCCATTTTCGGAGATCGGTGAGCGGCTGAAAGCAGCCTGGATCGGCGAGCCAGGCCAATCCAGGGTCTACGAGGATGTCCAATACTGCGCCTCTCGTTTCCGCGCCTACTGCCTTGAGCACAACTTGCTGGATTTCTCGCTTCAGGTGGAAGTTTTCTGGCAGCACCTGTGGCCGGAACCTGCCTGCCGGGACTATTTACATTCTATCTATCGTCACCTGATCTTTGATAACCTCGAAGAGGACACTCCTATCGCTCATGACCTGGTCAGTGAATGGAGCCAGGATTTCGATTCCATTTTGCTGGTCTATGACTGGGAGGCGGGCTATCGACGCTTCCTGGGCGCTGACCCGCAGGGCGCGCTTCGCCTGCGCCGCCAGTGTTCCACCCAAATCACCCTGGCAGATTCACTCGTCAATTCAGAGCCGGTGCAGCTGCTTGAGCAGGTATTATCGCAGGTCTTGCCGCCCATGGCCTCCCCTGCCCGCCGTGATGTTCTCGCCATCCCCGAACACGCCTTGCCAGGGGATCTTGGTCTCTCTTATGCGTATCACCGCTTCTATCCGCAGATGCTGGACTGGGTGGTGGAGCAGATCAGCGATCTGGTGGATCGCCAGGGTGTGCCTGCCGGGGAAATTGTGGTCATCTCGCCCTATCTTTCAGATGCTCTGCGCTTCTCGCTGACCAACCGCCTGGGGGAGGCGGGCATCCCGGCGCGCGCCCACCGCCCCTCGCGCTCGCTGCGAGAAGAGACCGTCACGCAGTGCCTGCTGACTCTCTCCGCACTGGCGCATCCGGGCTGGGGAATCCACCCAAGCAAGTATGACCTGGCATATGCCCTGGTGCAGGCGATTGCCGGTATGGATCTGGTGCGGGCGCAGCTGCTGGCAGAAAATATGTACCCTCAGCGCCAGGGGAGTGCCGCCTTGGCCTCCTTTGATGACTTGCAGGCCGTTCTGCAGGAGCGCATCACTTATCGGCTGGGGGATCGGGTCGAAAGCCTGCGCCTGTGGCTGGAGGAAGCCCAGGCAGATCCAGGCGAGTTCGATCATTTTCTCAGCCGTTTGTTCGGCGAGGTCTTGTCGCAGCCTGGTTTCGGGTTTCATGACAGCTATGCTGCAGGGGAGGTGACCGCCAACCTGATCGAGTCGGTGCAGAAGTTTCGCCGGGTGGCTGGCGGGATTCTCGATCAGGCGGGGGTTCCACTGGGCAAGGAATATTTGCTGATGGTGCAAGATGGGGTGATTGCCTCCCAATACATCCGCAGCTGGCAGGAACAGCCTGCCGAGGCGGTGCTGCTGGCTCCAGCTTACACTTTTCTGATGAATAATCGCCCGGTAGAGGTGCAGTTCTGGTTGGATGTAGGTGGGCGGGGTTGGTCTGAACGCCTGTCACAGCCTCTGACGCACCCATACGTGCTCAGCCGGCAGTGGAACCAGGAACGTTCCTGGACGGACGCCGATGAAGTCGAGACTTCTCAAGATGCGCTCTACTGCCTGGTCCTGGGTTTGGTGCGCCGCTGCCGGAGCCAGATCTACCTGGGACTGAGTCGTTTCAACGAGCAGGGCTATGAGCAGAATGGGCCGCTCCTGCTGACGCTGCAGCGCCTGCTGCGTCAGTTTTACAGCGGCGACCAGGGATGAGCGGATGATCTAGATGGCTACTCTCCGACCTGATCAACACAAGATATTGGAATATCGCTCTGGCAAGATGGGCATTTCCGCAGTGCCGGGCAGCGGCAAGACCTGGACGCTTTCCCGGCTGGCTGCTGACCTGGTGTCTAGTGGTTTGCTTGCCGATGACCAGGAAGTGCTGGTGGTCACTCTGGTGAACTCGGCGGTGGATAACTTCTACCAGCGCGTCAGCGAATTTATCGGCGAGCGTGGATTGCTGCCCAACCTGGGCTACCGGGTACGCACCCTGCACGGCCTGGCCCATGATATTGTCCGCCAGCGCCCGGCCCTGGTTGGCCTGGAGGATCACTTCCAGATTATTGACGAGCGCGAAGGGAATGCCATCCGCAATGAAGTCGCCCAAACCTGGCTGCGCAGCCATCCTTATGCTCTGGATGATTACATTGATCCCGGGCTGGATGATGACCGCTGTGATTGGGTCCGCCGCGAGCAGCTGCCTGATCTGGTCAATGATATCGCCCTGACCCTGATCCGTTATGCCAAGGACCAGCGCCTGACCCCGGAAAGACTGCAGGTGCGCCTGGGTCGGCTGCCAATGCCTCTGCCGCTGGCAGAAATGGGCTGCGATATGTACGCCGACTACCAGCGGGCCTTGAATTACCGCGGCGCGGTTGATTTCGATGATTTAATCCGCCTGGCTCTGCAAGCGCTCGAGTCCGATGAGGCTTATCTGCAGCGCCTGCAGCACCAGTGGCCTTATATCCTGGAGGATGAAGCCCAGGACAGCAGCCGCCTGCAGGAGGAGATCTTGAAGACGCTGAGCGGCAAGCGCGGCAACTGGGTGCGGGTGGGTGATCCCAACCAGGCCATCTACGAGACCTTCACCACTGCCAGCCCGCACTATCTGCGCAGCTTTATCAAAACGCGCGGCGTCAAGAAGCATTCCCTGCCCAATTCGGGTCGCTCCACTCAGAGCATCATTGACCTTGCCAATTATCTGGTTCAATGGGCGCAGAGCAGCCACCCGGTGGAAGCGGTGCGCGATGCTTTGCATTCACCGCCATTCATCGAACCAACCCCCCTCAATGACCCGCAGCCGAATCCACCTGATGATCCAAACCAGATCCACCTGTTCATGCAGAAGCTGACGCCTCAGGAAGAAATCCAGATTGTGGCGGATTCGCTTGAGCGCTGGCTGCCTGAGCATACCGATTGGACGGTAGCCGTACTGGCGCCGCGCAACCAGCGCGGGGTTGAGCTTGAAAATGAACTCCGCCGCAGAGGGCTGCCCTATGTCGCCAGCCTGTTAGCCAGTTCCACTTCCACGCGCCTTTCGGCGGGTGCCCTGGCAAATGTGCTTAATTATCTTTCCGATCCCCAATCCGCCCGCAAGCTGTCCACGGTCTACCGTGTCTGGCGGCGCATGGAAAGCCAGGATCCGGCTTTGGCCGAACCAATTATCCGCCAGGCGGAGATTTTGCGCCGGCTGCCCAGGGTTGAGGATTTCCTGTGGCCTGTCCCTGGCCAGGACTGGCTGCAGCCAGCTGAGTCGGGGGATGATCCTGGCTTGGCGGCGGGGATTGTTGATCCCGAATCGCTGCTGCGCTTTCGCCAGCTGGTTCGCCGCTGGCAGGCAGCCACCCTCCTGCCCATTGACCAGCTTGTATTGACCCTGGCGCAGGATCTGCTCAGCGAGCCAACCGAGCTGGCCATCGCCCACAAGCTGGCCGTTCTGCTGCGTCAGGCCAGCCAGGCCAATCCAGGATGGAGGCTGCCAGAGCTGACCGAGGAACTGGCGGTCATTGCCCGTAATGAGCGCCGCTTCATTGGCTTTAGCACTGATGATACAGGTTTCGACCCCGATCAGCACCGCGGCAAGGTGGTGGTCGGCACCATCCATCGCGCCAAGGGGTTGGAGTGGGATCGGGTGTACCTCATGTCAGTCAATAACTACGACTTTCCTTCCGCCCAGGCTGGCGACCTATTCATCTCCGAAAAATGGTTCCTGGCTGGGCTGGATCTTCTGGGGCCGGATGGGCTTCCTGTGCAGGCTCGCCTCAATCTTGGAGAAGAAGCGCTGGCTCAATTGAAGGTTGCCTTATCCAGCGGTGAACATACCTGGTACCGGACGGGCAACGCCACCCAAACGGCGCGTCTGGATTACGCTCGTGAGCGGCTGCGTTTGCTGTACGTGGGGATCACACGGGCGAAAAGGGAATTGGTGATTACCTGGAACTCTGGGCGTAATGGTGGGCAGAAACCGGCCGCGCCTCTGGAAGAACTGCATCGCTGGTGGGAAGCTCGCAGGCAGGCAGGAGAATAGTTGTTATGTTGCTATCAGAAGGCTTCGTTTTCAGCCAGAGCAGCCTGCAGGATTATGTGGACTGCCGCCGCCGCTTTCATCTGCGTTATATCCTGCATCTGGCCTGGCCAGCTGTCGAAAGCGAACCGGTGCTGGAAAATGAACGCTACATGCAGCAAGGTGAACGCTTTCACCGCATGGTTCACCAGCATCTAAGCGGAGTACCAGCCGAGCGCCTGTCAGGTCTGGTCGATGACGTGGAATTGGCTGGCTGGTGGGGCAATTATCTGCATGATGCTCAGCAGTTGATCACCCCGGCTGGTTTGAAGAAGCGATATGCGGAGTTTGTCCTGTCGTGTTCCCTGGAGGATTGTCGACTGCTCGCCAAGTACGACCTGGCTTTGGTTCATGAACAGGGGCAGATCACGATTGTAGACTGGAAGACATCCCGCAAGAAGCCCGTTCGCCAGTGGTTGGAAAAACGCCTGCAGTCGCGTCTATATCCTTATCTGCTGGTCGAGGCTGGGGCGCGCCTGGTGGGGGGAAAGCCTATCTTGCCAGAGCAGGTGCAGATGGTGTATTGGTATCCTGCCTTCCCGGACAGCCCGGAGATCATTTGCTACAACACCCAGAAGCACCAGGAGGGGGCGGCGTACCTGAGCGGTCTGATAAACGAGATTCAGCGCCTGGATGAAAGTGATTTTTCGATGACCTCGCACACCGAACGCTGTGCATACTGCGTTTACCGTTCTCTGTGCGAACGTGGGGTTCGGGCAGGTAATTTCGATCAGGTTCTAGACTGGCTGAGCGAAGAGGCTGAACCTCGGGAAGGGGTTTCATCAATGGGGGGATTCGACTTTGAGCAGGTCGGCGAAATCTCATTTTAGTGAACCATGCTTACCTGGACAGAACCTGTTCAATATCCCGTTTCACCAGAGTTGGCCCAGGCAGTGGGCGGACATCCCCTGGTAGCACAGACCCTGGCTCGACGCGGCCTGGGTGAGCCCGCGGCTGCCCTGGGATTCCTTGACCCGGCTTTCTATCAACCATGCTCTGCGCTGGAACTGCCCGATATGGATGTGGCTCTGGATAGGCTGCTGTACGCCATACAGCGCGAAGAGACCATCTGCGTGTGGGGCGATTTCGACGTGGATGGTCAGACTGCGACGACTTTGCTGGTTTCTGCACTGCGCCAGGTGGGAGGGCGGGTGGTTTACCATATCCCGGTGCGGGCGAGCGAATCGCACGGCATCAGCCTGCAGGTATTACACAGACTCATCGCTCAGGAATCGCCCAGCCTGATATTGACCTGCGATACTGGCGTGAGCGCGCACCAGGCTGTGGCATACGCCAATCAGTGCAGGGTGGAGGTTGTGATTACCGATCACCACGAGCTGCCGGCCGAACTGCCGCCAGCCCTGGCAGTGGTCAACCCGCGCCGCCTGCTCCGTCCTGGTTTGCCGGGGCATCCGCTGGAGACTCTGCCAGGCGTTGGTGTGGCTTATAAACTGGTCGAGGCGCTTTATGAGCGTCTGGCTCGCGCCGAAGATCTGGAGCAGTTCCTGGATCTGGTTGCCCTGGGGATTGTGGCAGATGTGGCTGGGTTAACCGGTGATACCCGCTACCTGCTGCAGCGCGGCTTGAAGGTCTTACAGCGAGCCGAACGCCTGGGTCTGCAGATCATGATGGGGCTGGCTGATTTGAAACCTGCCCGGTGTTCCGAGGAGCATATCGGCTATCTGCTTGGACCACGCCTGAACGCATTGGGACGCCTGGGAGATGCCAATTCGGTGGTCGAGCTGCTCACCACGCAGGATCAGGAACGGGCGCGCCAGCTGGCGGTTGAGTTGGAAGGGTTAAATGCACGCCGCCAGCTGCTCACCAGCCAGGTTTATCACAGCGCCCTGGCATTGCTGGAGCAGGATCCAGGACTGTTAGATTATGCCGCCCTGGTTCTGGCGCATCCCGCCTGGCCGGCGGGGGTGATCGGTATTGTCGCCAGCCGCCTGGTCGAACGCTTTCGTAAGCCGGTTGTCCTTGTAGCGGCGCCGCCCGGTGAGGTCGGGCGCGCTTCGGCTCGCTCTGTGGACGGGCTGGATATCACAGCTGCCATCGCCTCCCAGGCTCCGCTGTTAGAGGGATTTGGTGGACACAGCATGGCAGCCGGTTTCGCCATCCAGCCGGAGAAGATACCCGAGTTCCGCCAGGGGATAGCTCGTTATGTTGATGGATTGGGTGAACGACCGCCAGCTACCCTGATTATTAACGATTATCTGCCACTGCATGAACTGAGTCTGGATCTGGCAGCAGAATTGGAACGCCTGGCTCCTTACGGAGCGGGCAACCCGCCCCTGGTGCTGGCAAGCCGCGCTGTTCGGCTGCAGAGTTATGCCCCCTTCGGGCGAAACCAGGAGCACCTTTCTGTCACTGTGGAAGATGGGCTGGGAAGGAGCCAGCGTTTACTCTGGTGGCAGGCTGGTGATGAGCTCCTGAAGAGCGAGACCCTGGAGAAGTTGAGCGCGCCCGATTACATCTTTGACCTGGCATATACACTGCGCACCAGCACCTATCGCGGGCAGCGCGATCTGCAGGTGGAATGGGTTGATTACCGCCCATCTCAGCCGGGCATAGCGGCGCAGCTGAGGCCTCGCATCCAGGTGGTGGATTACCGCCAGCAGGAGCACCCTATGCCCGTACTCAGCCGCCTCTTGAGCACTGAAGAAAACCTGCAGGTGTGGGCAGAGGGTGAAGCATTGCAGAAACTATCTCAGGCTGGGTTGCCAGGAGCAGGAAAATTTTGCGCACGCCATGAATTAAGCCCTGGCAGAGGCCTGGTCATCTGGACTGCGCCGCCGTCCCGAGGGGTTATGCAGGAGGCGCTGGAGCGAGTATCGCCCCAGCAGGTATGGCTCTTCAGCATTGATCCACACCTGGATCAGCCAGAGGCTTTTATCACGCGCCTGGCAGGACTGGTAAAGTTTGCTTTGCAGCGCCAAACAGGGCGAGTGGAGCTGGAAAGATTAGCAGCAGCAATGGCGCACCGTCAGGGCGCTGTCCGGAAAGGCCTGGAGTGGTTGGAAGCCAGGGGAGATATCGAAATTAATGGGGAAGAAAACAACCAGGTAAAACTATCTGCTGGCGACCGGCGAATTCAGCCTGAGCTTGAATTGGTCGCCCAGGAACTTGACTTACTGCTAGAAGAAACAGCTGCGTTTCGGGCTTATTTTGATCGCGCCGAACCTGAGTTTATGTTATCATAGGTGATGACAGATTTTGTGCGGAGGGAATTATGCCTGATGAAAAGTTCGATGAAAAAGATTTAGAAAAACGAGACGAAAAAGAAGAGAAGACCACTGATGAGAAATGGCGCAACGATCCTTTGAGCGCGGTCGTGTGGGCCTTGATCTTAATCTGGGCGGGTCTGGTCTTCATGGCCAGCAACCTGGGTTGGTTAGATTCGTTCCTGAGACGAAGTTCTGACATTCCAGGGCTGGGCTTCTTGGAGAAAATTTGGGGCGCGTGGCCGATCGTCCTGATCGGGGCAGGCGTGATTGTGCTGGGCGAGGTGGTCATTCGCCTGCTCGTTCCTGCCTATCGGCGTTCAGTGACCGGCACGATCATCCTGGGCGTGGTGCTGATTGGCATTGGCCTGGGCGATCTGATCAGCTGGAATCTGATCTGGCCGCTCGTCCTGATCATTCTGGGCGCTTCGATCCTGCTGCGAGGTCTGGGACGTAAGGGAGCCTGATCTACAGCCGGCCCAGGTTGAACGTCATCAGCTCATCCCAGGCATAGCGCAGCGGCATCCACCACTGTTCGCGGCCAATGCAGCGAAAATAAGGCGCCTCAAAAGCCAGGATCAAATCGCCAATGCGGTAGCGCGGCAGGATCGGGGTGGAGACCACCAGGCCTCCAATCTCGCCAGGGCGCATTTCGTGCAGCATTTTTATGCCTGAACGCGTGATCACTTCGAAGAAGAAGAGATCATAATTCGGGGTCCAGGCGCGTTTTTCATCGCTCTGTTGACCGAACATCCCTTCGGTTGCGCCGTAGATTTCGCGGATCGCCACCTTACCATAGAGCGCTTGGAGCGCGGGTTGGTAATGGGTATTGATCCCAGGAACGCTCCCCAGAGTCATGATCTGAGTTTTCCATAGATCCTTCGGGTAAACCTTGTGCTGGCGATGCAAATAACGCGCAAAGCGCAGAGCGGTTGGCGCCACCCCGCCTACCAATGTGACATTCTGGTCTTTGCATTTCTGGTATGTCAGCTCAAAGCGGCGTTCCCAATCCTGGAGGGTTTTTCCGCCTCCCAGGGCGTCGATCTCATCCTGGGTGGGCGCAGAAATGATCGGTGTGAACGTGGAGACATATTTTGTATAGATACCAGAACTGTACCCGTATTCCAGCGCTTTATCGCCCAGATTGATTGTACCCACCACGGAGGGAAAGTTTAGGTTCAGATTCACCCCAGCAAATAAATCGAAGCGCTGCGTTTCGGCAACGAAATTCATCATTGCCCGCCCGGCGCTGATGCGCATGCGCAGGTCTGTGGCGGTCATTGGGATGAATTTCGATTCTCCAGAGGTGGTGCCGCGCGTGATTGCCCAGCCGAGCGGATCTTCCCACAGCAGCAGGTTCACCTGTCCGGACATCACCTGTTGGATGAGAGGCTTGTATCCTTCATAAGTGGTGATGGGAAAAGCCTGGCGATAATCTTCGATGGAGACGATATTTTCTGCGCCATGATCCCGGCCATATTCAGTTTTCGTATAGTCAAGAAGAAGGCGATGCAGCACCTCCTCCTGGGTTTTAGCAGGTTGCTCGATCGCCTGTCGCCAGGGTTCTAATTGAGAATTCAGGATGATGGAGGCGGTTTGGGGGTCAAGGTTCATGTAAGTATTATACATGAAGCATTGCACAATGATTCGACAGGAATCAACAGGTTCAACCAGGAAGAATGGTGGTAAACTTTTAAAGGATCAATTTGCAGGAGGACACCATGACAAGAGTGGCAATTGTGACGGATAGCACTTCCAGCATTCCTGAGCAGCTTATCCAGACGTTAAATATCCGTTGGGTGCCTTATTACATTCACCGCGGGGCAGAAGTGCTGCGCGATCTGGTCACCATTAAGAGAGATGCTTTTTACCAGTGGCTGCCCACTGCCCAGGAGCTGCCAAAAACAGCCAGCCCAGGACCCGGAGATTACATTACGATGTACGAGACCCTGCATGAAGAAGGGGTGGAGGATATTGTCAGCATCCATATGACCTCCAAGGGCAGCGGTGCTTTTCAGGCAGCTATGGCAGCTAAAGCGATGATTGGAGAAACACTTCCCAGACTGCGCCTGGAAGTAATCGACACTTTAAATGTCTCTATGTGCAGTGGCTGGATCGCGATCGAGGCAGCCAGAGCAGCCCTGGCAGGAAAGTCCTTCGAACAGGTGGTTGAACGAGTCAAGCAGCTGATCCCGGTGACGCGCATGATCCAAACTGCCGATACATTGAAGTATCTGTACATGGGCGGCAGGATTGGCAGAGCTAAACACCTGCTGGGGTCGCTTCTGAATATTAAACCTTTGATCGGGATGGAAGATGGGGTGATTGTGGCTCTGGGTACGGCGCGCAGCCGCAAAGATGCTTACCAGCGCATCGCCGGGATGGTGGAAAAAGCGGCTGGTCCGCTGGGGAAGATAAAAATCGCCTATGTGCACGCCGCAGCGCGTGAGGAGGTTTTGAAGATCCGCGAATTGATTGAAGCGCGTCTGGTGGTGGTCGAAGAACTGATTGCCGAACTTTCACCTGCCCTGGGCGTGCACAGTGGGCCTGGGACTGCAGGAGTGTGTTTCTTCCCCGTGCAAGATTCAGGATAGGCCGGCAAGATCAACTTTCGTCTTCTGGATCGATCGCCCCGGGCTGATTGATATCCAGCACCTCCCCGTGCAGGTTGATGCGAATGCGAAATCCCAGCATACCCATGTAGGCGCGCAGTTCTTCCGGCAGACCCATCTGCAGCAGGTTTTCGAACTGCTGATCAATGTTCTTGAGCTGGGCTTCAATCATAGCTCGCGAAAAGATATCATCCTGCCCCATTAGTTTAGCAGTTTGCTCGCTAAGCAGGCCTTCATTTCCTTCGACCGAATCGCCCAATAGTTTTAATACCTGACGGTCTACCTGCTCCGACGGGATATGCCGGCGAAAACCCGCATCATTCACCACATAGCAGGGTTCGTCGCCGATATAGGCTACTTCGACAGCTTGTTCATATTCGTCAACAATCAGACCGGCAAAAACGGGTTGGCGTGGCATCAGTTCTCCTGAAATATGCTAACTGCTCTGGCGGCCTTCGACAATCGCCAGCAATAATCCGGCGGCAATACCCAGCCGGTGATCTAAGCGCCGGGCGGCATCCATGCTGAAGTCCAGATCCAGCTCATAGCGAAAAAGGTTTAAGCGCTGGCGCAGATCGGCAACACGCGTCTCGCCCATCCAGAGGTCATAGTCCTGCGGCAGCCAGCTGCCCAGCAGAAAGCGACGTAAGAGAGCACGCTGCAGGCTGTCTTCTCGCAGCACACCGATCAAATTTTCGCCGGCATCCAGCACCTGCCATTCATCCTGGAGCATCGAGCGAAAACCTTTCCGGCGCAGCACACCCACGTGCAAATTCGTTGTACTGTCGTACACATCATAAGCGGCAGAAAAATCGATCATCTGGCGCGCCTGGATATGCAGCCGTTCTTGGGTGCAGCTTTCGTCAGTATAGGCGCGGATATCTTCCCGTAAGCGGAACATTTTTTGCCTGCAGAATAATACCAGCGCACCGCTGGGATCATAAAGCCGGATTGTCCCGGTGAGGGCTATCACCTGGCGTTTGAGTAAGTAATGTTCAAATTGAAATGGATACATCTATTGTAAACCTAACGGTGGACATTGACTACTGTTCCCACTTCGGCGCGGCGATAAATCCAGGCTGCATCTTCAGTGCGCAGATTGACGCAGCCGTGGCTCATCGGACGGCCAAAATTATCATGCCAGTAGGTGCCGTGCAGCCCATAGCCATCATAAAAATACATCACAAAGGGTACTGATGGCAGGTAGTAACCCGGACCAAACATATCCGCATGGCGATATTTCACGTAGACGCGGTAGATGCCTGTGACGGTGGGAGTAGCGCGCAATCCGGTGGAAACGATAAAAGTCTCCAGCAATTGAGATCCCTGATATGCGTACAGTCGCTGGGCAGATAGATCCACCTCAACCCAGAAATCATCCGGGCTCACCCCTTCAGGAAGCTGGACTATACGAGGCGTGGCAGTTGGAAGAGGCGTATCGGTTGGAACAGGTGTAAAGGTTGGGGTTATGGTTGGCGTGGAGGTTTGGGTAGGAACATCTGTCGATGTTGGGGTGAGCGTAGGTGTCGGAGTGTCCGTCGGCAGCGGTGTGGCTGTGTTCGTGGGTGTCGCCGTGCTGGTCGGCGTTGTTGTAGCGGTTGGGGTAGGCGATTCGATGAACGCCAGTACAACCGGGCGCAGCACCCCCGCCTGTTGATAGAGCATAGGAGCCGATATTCCTGCTAATATGACCGAAACCAGAAGCAGAACAAGTATACCAGGCGATAAACGGGTAGATTTTTGCCGCCCGTCCGGGAGGGTCGTTCGACGCCTTAGTGTAGGCGGCTGCGGCAGGGCGCGCAGGGGGGCTGGGGAGTGCAGTTGAACAGGCGGAGGGCTTTTGCGTAGCCGTTGAACTGCCCAATGCATTCCCATGCGAGCGCGCTGGCTGTGCGGGTTGATCTGTAGAGCTTTCTTTAGATATTCCAGGCTGGCTTGTGGGCTGGCCAGAGCTGCCAGGATTAGCCACGGCTCTTCTCGTTCGGGTTCCAGGGTGGCCGCGTGGGAGGCCCAGCGCCAGGCTTCCCGGCGCTGCCCGCGCTGCAGGGCGTGACGGGCCATCTCAATAGCTGAATCGAAAGAGACTTGCTCCGGGATCATGGGGTGGATACAGGTGTGGCCGGGAAGATTTCCTCGTGGTTGATAAAACACAAAATGCCCGCAACCACCCCCTGGGCCGCGCGCTCTGGCTGCTGCGTGAGAAACTGCCGGTCAAGGTTCAAGAAGCCAGTTTCAATGATCGCGGCCGGGGTAATCGGATCGATTTCGTCGAAAGCATGGTAGCTAGCCATATCCGGGGTCACGCTGGTGGAATGCAAAGATAAACCGGTTATCATGGCATAGCGGCTGCGTAAGCAGGCGACCAGGTTGGCGGCGCGCTCGGCATTCGTAGATGCTTTGGCAGAGGCAACTTTGAAACCGGTCGCCTGGTCATTAATATAATCACACGAATCATTATGGATTGAAATCAGGACATCGGCTACATATCCATTCAGCCGGGGATCAAATTCGGCTAAAAGCTCAGTATCAAAGCCCTTTTCTGTCAGCAGTTTTTGTACCAGACCAGCGATGTTCAAGTTAACCTCAACTTCTTTCAGGCCATCTGGACACACTGCCCCTGAGTCGTTTTGCCAGTGTCCAGCGACGATACCGATCAAGGGCCGTGAGCGCGGCGTCGCAGTCGGTCCGCCAGGGATGGGACTGGCTACGACGGTGGTGGGTGTTGGAACAATCAGAGTCGGTGCGGCTACGATGGAGGGTTGAGATTGCCCAGGCACCCAGGAGGTGAAAATTGTTGCCAGAAAGAATGCTACTGCCAGGATGATCTGCATCTGGTAGAAAAAACCACCTGAGGTCCGGCGGCGCGTTTTTGTGACAGGAGGGGAGGAAGGTTGAGTTTGCATGGCAGGATTCATACTACCTTAACTTTGCTAGGATTGCAAGATGTAGGCCAGATTAAAATAAAAAGCCCCTGCCTGATATGGGCAGAGGCCTGTTTTAGATCAGAATAAGCCCCAATCGGCTCCGACTCC
>JAFGQI010000129.1 GCA_016935755.1 Anaerolineales bacterium | reverse complement strand
GTTATGCAAACCAAGCTGGTCGCCTGGGTTCATGATGTTATGGGGATCAAAGTGACGATTGAGAGTGCGCAGCACAGTGCTACGCCTGGATAGCTTGCAAAATGAACGGGTTAACTGGCGTTGCCTGATTTTCCTGATTTGCCCGGTATTGGCTGGAACCCAGGCCGCACGTTACGCAGCGCCCTGGGCGTCTTCCTGAGCATCTTCGGCTTCCTAGCGGATATCATCATCTGGCTATTGGTGGTGGTAGGCCCCTTCGTGCTTCTGGGCTGGGGCGGCATGAAACTGGCCAGGCGTTTACGCCGGAACTGACGATAACGTCCTTGCCCCAGCGATAGTCAGGAATGGATGCGGATACCAGAGTCTAAACCCTCCCCATTTCAACAACCTGTCAACGCTTTATCAACCCCCTGTCAAGCCTTTTCAGGGGGTTTTTGTTATCCTGAGAGCAAGACCTAAGAAGGAGGATCTGTGAAATGAACGCCAAAAAATATACTATCTTGTTCGTCTTGTTCGTCTTGTTCGCCCTAATCCTTTCCGCCTGTGCAGCCGCCACTCCGCAATCAATGGTGAAGACGATAGTTGTGGAAAAGGAAGGCCAAACTGTCATCCAAACAGTCGAGGTTGAGAAAGTGGTCGTGGTGGAAGAAGCCTCCCAGGTGGTTGTTGCTACCCAGGCATCCAGCAACGAACCCTCTGGCTATTATGCCTGGCCAACCGCTACGCCAGGAATAGCCATCCCGGGAACAGTACCCACGCCCGTCGATAACTACTTCCAGAACTACGGGGTCAATCCCTATGTGGATGCCTACGAGGATCACCTCTCCACCTTTGCCCTGGATGTGGATACGGCCTCCTACAGCGTGATGCGCCGTTACCTCCAGGATGGCAACTTGCCGCCCGCGGACGCCATCCGGGTGGAGGAGTTCGTCAATTACTTCGATCCCGGCTACCCCACGCCACCCGATATCGCCTTTGGCATCTACGCCGACGGCGCCCCTTCCCCCTTTGCCAATGACGGGTCCTACCTCCTGCGCTTTGGCGTCCAGGGTTATGTGGTGCCCGAATGGGAGCGCAAGCCCGCTATCCTGACCTTTGTGATTGATGTTTCCGGTTCAATGCAGCGTGAGCAGCGCCTGGAGCTGGTCAAGCAATCTCTGCAGATCTTGGTGGACCGCTTGCACTCAGATGACAGCGTTTCAATCGTAGTATATGGCAGCGATGCCCGGGTGATGCTCTACCCGACCGCTGGCTCCGAGCGAGATACGATCCTGCGAGCAATCTATTCTCTGAAAACCGAAGGCGCCACCAACGCCGAGGCCGGCTTGATCCTGGGCTACGACCTGGCTATGCGCGCTTACCGCAACGGCGCCTCCAACCGGGTGATCTTATGTTCCGATGGGGTCGCCAATGTCGGCGCCACCGGCCCGGACGAGATCCTGAGCAAGGTGCGCGGCTATGTGGAAGAAGGCGTCTACCTGACCACGGTCGGGTTCGGCATGGGCAACTTCAATGACGTGCTGATGGAGCAGTTGGCCGACAACGGCAACGGCAGCTACGCCTACGTCGATGACCTGGACGAAGCCCAGAAACTGTTCGTCGAAGACCTGACCGCCACCCTGCAGGTGATTGCCCTGGACGCCAAGATCCAGGTCGATTTCAACCCGAATGTGGTGGCCTACTACCGCCTGATTGGGTATGAGAACCGCGACGTCGCCGACCAGGATTTCCGCAACGACGCCGTCGACGCCGGCGAGATTGGCGCCGGGCACAGCGCCACCGCCCTGTACGCCGTGACCTTCCGCCCGAACGCCGACGGCCGCATCGCCACTGTCCAGCTGCGCTGGGAGGATCCCGACACGCACCAGGTGACCGAGATCAATGGCAATTTCAACACCTGGGACTTGACCCCAAACTTCCAGGAAGCCTCGCCCTACTACCAGCTGGCGGTGTTAGCAGCCCAATATGCCGAGGTGCTGCGCAACAGCCCTTGGGCTTACACCACCACCCTCAACCAGCTTTCCGCCATGGCCCAGCCGCTACGCTATAGCATCTTAGAGAGCGGCGAAGTGAACGAGTTTATAGATTTGCTCGCTCGTGCAAGCCAGATTTGGGCATTAGGTCAGTAATTCTTCAATCGTTTACAGCAAAAACGCCCGCCACAATGGTGTGATGGGCGTTTTTTGTCAATCGCGATTGATTTCAAACCAGAAGCACAGCCAATGAAACATGGAAGTTAGTCTTTCTTGCTGGAACACTCCTGGCAATAGCCAAACAAGACCAGGTGATTGGTAGTTAGTTGGTAATTAAATCGCTTTTCCAACTCATCGAAGAGAGGTTGGACAATTTTGTTTTCCAGGGTAATCACCCGATGACAACCCTGGCAAACCAGGTGGTGATGAGGAGAACTACCGACCATCTCATATACCGCAGCGCCTGTACCCATATCTGAAACCGAGATTTCCCCAGAAGTCGTCAATCTTTCCAGGGCACGGTAGACGGTGGAGGGATTGACACTGGGCAGGCGCGGCTTCAGCTGGGTATAAATTTCGTGAGCGGAAAAGTGAGCATGCTCCTGTTGGAGCAATTCCAAGATCAATTGTTGTACACTGCTTGATTTCATCATCAATACCCAAAACATTATAACGCAAATATTTGCATATGAGAATAATTGCGTTATAATCCCGCTGTTAGAAACATACTTACTTCTCATTGTAACAAAGAATCTGACCTTATCAAGGAAAATTCGATGAAACCTCAAGATATTTCTGCTGTCGTACAATTTCACGGGCATTTTTGCCCTGGTTTAGCCATCGGCGTGCGCGCTGCTGAACTGGCGTTGGCCGAGATTGGCCCACACGCTGCCGATGAAGAAGTCGTCGCCATCGTTGAGACCGATATGTGCGGCGTGGATGCCATCCAGTTTGTGACCGGCTGCACCTTCGGCAAGGGTAACCTGATCCACCTGGATTACGGCAAGAATGCCTTTACCTTCATCCGCCGCTCGGATGGCAAGGCCATTCGCCTAATGATGCGGCCGCAATCCCGGGGTGAATCCAATACCGAACACCGCGAACCGACAAGCAGCATTCAGAGCGGGGAGGCCAGCCCCGAGGAGCACAAACGGTTCCAGGAATTGTTCCAGCAGCGAGGGCAGGCAATCCTCGAAATGCCCCTGAATCAACTCTTCGAGGTACAGGCAGTCGAACCCAGCATCCCTGCCAAAGCCCGTGTTCGTGAATCGATCCAGTGCGAGGCCTGCGGCGAGATAGTCATGGAAACCCGTATCCGGCTGCTGGGTGGGCGCAAACTGTGTATTCCCTGCTTTGAGGCAGGCGAGCGCCGCTTGTCAATTGAGTAGTTTTCTAGGAGATACATTGATGCAACTAAATCCCATTGGGGTGATCCACAGCCCCTACCAAGAACGCGGCCAGGCTCCCCGCCAGGGTCGCTTATCGGAGAATGAAATCACCCTGGAAATTTACCCACCGTTCGCCGCTGCGTTCAAAGACATCGAGCGCTGCTCGCACCTGATTGTGCTGTACTGGGGCGACCGGGCAAACCGGGAAATCCTGCAATTGCGCACACCCTTCAGCGAGGTGCCAGTGGGGGTTTTCTCCAGTCGCTCGCCCAACCGCCCCAACCCGATTGCTTTCTGCGTGGCCGATTTGATCCGCCGGGAGGGGGATCGCCTGATCGTACGCGGGGTGGATGCCCTGGACGGCAGCCCGTTGTTGGATATCAAATCCTATGCCCCAGCCCTAGATTCTATCCCCGAGGCCACCACCGGGCATATCCCTGGCAGCCTGGAGGGGATCTCGAAAGGGAAACAAACGCATGTGTAAGGAATCTTCCATCAGCGGCAGTCCCCTAACCCCGGCAGCCACCGCTTTCCTGCGCCAGTCATCCCGCAAGAAGCGCCTGATCCTGGGTTTGACGGCGCTGACCCTGCTGCTGGCCGTGATCGCCATCAACGCGGGCGCAGCGAATACCCATCCGCTGCAAGTGCTGCGGGCGCTGCTAGGCCTGGAGAGTGGCACTTCGAGCGTGGTGATCTGGAACATCCGCCTGCCGCGCGTCATCGCCGGGATCGTGGCCGGGGTGGGGCTGGCCGTGGCCGGCTGCGTGATGCAGACCTGCCTGCGTAACCCACTGGCTTCGCCGTTCACGCTGGGCATTTCCAATGCGGCCGCGTTTGGGGCCAACCTGGCAATTGTATTCTTTGGCGCCGGAACCCTGCATAGCAACACCCACGATGCGGTTTTCATTGCCAATCCCTACACGGTTACAATCAGCGCCTTCGCTTTCTCAATGGCGGCCATGATCCTGATTTTGCTGCTGGCCCGACTACGCGGCTTCTCACCCGAATCGGTGGTGCTGGCAGGCGTGGCCTTCGGTTCGCTGTTTGCCGCCGGCTCTACCCTGGTGCAATATTTCGCCGAGGATGTTCAGGTCGCTACTATGGTCTTCTGGACGTTCGGCGATTTGGGCCGCGTATCCTGGCAGGAGGTGATGATCCTCTCCGCCATCACGGCGGTGGCCCTGGTCTACTTCTTATTGCACCGCTGGAATTACAACGCCCTCGAAAGCGGCGAGGACGCGGCCAAGGGCCTGGGCGTGCATGTGGAACAGATCCGCTTCCGCAGTATGCTGACGGCCTCGTTGATCACCGCGGTGGCAGTGGCCTTCATGGGCATTATCGGCTTCATCGGGTTAATCGCGCCTCAGATGATGCGCCGTGTGCTGGGCATTGACCACCGCTTTTTGATCCCGGCTTCGGCCGTGACCGGCGCGGCCCTGCTGCTGTTTGCCGACACCCTGGCACGCACCCTGATTTCACCGGTCGTCCTGCCTGTGGGAGCAATCACCTCGTTTTTCGGCGCACCCTTATTTCTGTTTATTTTGGCGAAAGGTTATTCCCGAAGATGATCCTGAGTATTCAAGGTATCAGGTTTCATTATCCGGGCCGTCCGGTGCTGGAGGAGATCAGCTTTGCGGTGGAAAAGGGCGAGATGTTGGCAATCATGGGCACCAACGGGACGGGCAAGACCACCCTGCTCAAGTGCCTCAACCGTATCCTTACTCCAGCAGCAGGTACCGTATTCATTGGAGACAAACCGGTTTCCAGCCTCAGCCGCAACGCCCTGGCGCAAAAGATTGGCTATGTGGAGCAACAGCGTTCCGGCTCGCGGGTCACGGTCTTCAACACCGTGCTTTTGGGGCGCAGGCCCCACATCCGCTGGGATATCACCCATAACGACATGGAAATTGCCAGCCAGGCACTGGAAACCCTGGGTCTTTCGGAATTCGCCCTGCGCTATCTCGATGAACTGAGCGGCGGCGAGCTGCAAAAGGTGATCATCGCCCGCGCCCTGGCGCAGGAGCCGGAAATCCTGCTGATGGATGAACCGACCAGCAGCCTGGATTTGAAGAACCAACTGGAGGTGCTCAGCCTGGTCCGCCAGATCAGCCGCGAACGGGGCATTGCTACGGTGGTGGCGATGCACGATCTCAACCTGGCGCTGCGCTTTGCGGATCGCTTCATTCTGCTCAAAGATAAAACCACCTACGCCGCTGGCGGGCTGGAAGTGATGACGCCGGAAAACATCGAAAGCGTGTACGCCGTCCCGGTGATGATTGCCGCCCACAACGGAAGCCGGGTGGTGATCCCACTATAAAATTTTAGGAGCAGCCCCATGAAACCACGTTTTTTCACCATTTTATTTTTATTCGTGCTGCCCCTGCTCGTTCTCAGCGGATGTCAGGCCGCTTCCCAGGCGGATGGTGAACAGATCACCGTAACTGACCTGTTAGGCCGGGAAGTCTCAATCCCGACCACGGTCGAGCGCGTCATTGCCATTGGCCCTGGCGCACTGCGCCTGTACGTTTATGCCGGGAATTTAGATTACCTTGTTGGCGTGGAACAGATGGAAACCGGTGATGTGAGTGGTAAGCCTTATATGCTCGCCCATCCCGATCTGGCGAAACTGCCCATCATTGGGCAAGGCGGCCCCAACAATGCCCCCGACCCGGAGAAAATCCTGACAGTTACACCGGACGTAATTTTCAGCACCTATGCCACGGAGGCTGCAGTGGCCGATGAGTTGCAGGCCAAAGTTGGCATCCCGGTCGTGGTACTCAGCTATGGGGGATCGGGCTTTGGCACCACGGCTATCTTCGACCAGACGGTGCAAGAGTCGCTGTTATTGGTTGGGCAAATCAGCAGAACTATGAAGAAAGCACAAGCTGTCGCGGATTTTATCCAGCAATCCCAACAGGATTTGGAGGATCGCACCCAGGATATTGCCGAGGCGGATAAGCCTTCGGTGTATGTGGCTGGGTTGGGTTCCAGAGGTACGCATGGGATCGAAAGTACCCAAGGGAAATATGTGCTGCTGGATGCAATCCACGCCCGTAATGTGGTCGATGAAACTGGCAAGAGCGGTTCAATCATGATTGATAAGGAAAAACTGCTGGCATGGGACCCCGACTTCATTTTCATCGATCAGTTAGGCCTAGCTGCGGTGGTGGAGGATTATCAGAAGAATCCAGTTTTCTACGAATCGCTTTCGGTGGTGCAGAATGGCAAGGTCTACGCACAACTACCCTATAATAATTACAATACCAACATCGACACAGCCATCGCTGACGCCTATTACCTGGGCAAGATTCTTTGCCCCGCGGTTTTTGCCGATATCGACCCCGAGCAGAAGGCCGATGAAATCTACCAAGCTTTTCTGGGAAAGCCTGTTTACAACCAGATGGCCGAAGCCTTCGGCGGGTTTGGTGCACTGACCCTGAGTGATCGGTGATGGAGAACAGAACTAAAATGTCTGACCTTTCTTTCGAATTGCCCTCCTGGACTGGCTCAAGCCTGACGGTTGCGCAGAGATCAAAGAATTGATGAGCAATTCATTCATCTGAAGGAGTTTGCAGGATGAAATGTGATCGTTGTGGCGAGCAGATCCCAGCTGGAGATGAAATGGATTATTATGGGGAGATATTATGCGATGAGTGCTACATGCGGGCGCTCTCCCCTGCACGCGCCTGCGATCCATGGGCGGTGCGCAGCGCCCAAGCGCTGTCTCAGCTAGATGATGCTTATTCTGCCTTGAGCGAGACGCAAACAAAAATCTTGCGGATTTTAGCGGAGACCGGCGGGGCTACAGAAGAAGTGCTCGCACAGAAGCTAGAGATGAACCTGCCCGAATTGATGAGGGAGTTTACCACGCTGCGCCACATGGAAAAAGTGCGTGCCCAAATGCGCGATGGGCAGAAGATTATCTGCCTCTGGTAGACTCGAGTACACTTACCAACTTCTCGATCATGCGGGATGACGCTGGGATGGTGAAATTCACGCCTCCTAGGGAACTTAGGCCTGTTGAGCCAGGTTAGCCAGCGATCCCGCACTTCGGGCATTTAACTTGTGAAGGGGCTGTCTAGTCTTTCTTTCTAGACAGCCCCAATTTTTAATACTTCCCGTATGCCTTGCCTGTATCAATCATGGCGTGGACATTTTCCGGGGTGCTGTCGTCGAGGACAGCGCCGTTAGCCAGGATATACCCGCCATCCTGAGCAACCTCATCGATCAACTTTTTGACATAATCGGATACTTCTTGCGGAGTACCGGTCTTAAGGAGTGACCCAGGCACGTTGCCTCCAAAGCAGGCCCAACCGCCCAACTTCTTTTTGACTTCCTTCATATCGGTATGGTCAAACATCCACACCGTATGGCCAGCAGGAATATCAGAGTCGACAATGATATCCAGGCGCTGGTTATATCCACCTTCCACAAAAAGGTATGGTACCGTACCCGCCTGGATCAGACCAAGCAGTACGGCTTTCAGAGTCGGCCAGTAGAACTTCTCAAAATCCTTATTGGACATGAAGCCATCCGCGCCTTTATGCAGGGGGATAAAAACAAAGGGGTTATTGCCCGCATTGGCGTTGCGCACACCCATATCTATGGCGATGGGGATGATTCTCTCCATAGCAGCGATCAATTTGCCCGGCTGGCGGTACATATCCAACATAATGCCGCGCGTGCCGCGCAGCGTATCCCCCAGGGTGTCAAACGGCGCCTTGGTGAAGCCGCCGATCGTATTGGGCAACCCTAAACCAGCAATGGATGCGCCCTCGATGGGCCCAACGGCTGAAATCCACTCCAGGATCGCCTGGCCTGCTTCCAGAAAAGTTTTGAAGGCTTGTTGCACAGGGGGTAGCCCTGCTGGGACCAAGGCAAGCCCAACGAAAGGCAACTCAACGATATCCGTCCAGGGGCCGAGCATACTCCATGGGCCAAGCGCCCCCAGGATACGGGGTAAGTAGGTGCGCATGAAGAAATTGCTCGGATCTACGATGAAAGCATCGTAATCATCGGCAGTCATGTATTCGTCTTCAATGCATTGATAAGAGGTGTTGGCCGGCGTTCCATGCCCAGGCCAGCTATAGTTCTTGACATCCAGCAATTCAAACACTTTGCCCGGCCCGACCAGGGCAGAACTGACCAGCGCATCAGGCAAAAAATCCGCGTTGAATTTTCGCCAGGCTGCGCCCAGTTTCTCATAATCATACATCACTTCCTGAACAGTAACGCCAGCATAATGGGCAGGATATACGCCCCACCAGGGAATCACGGGCACTCGCTCTGGTTTTTTCAGATGGACGACATCCATGATCATCTGAGCGCGCTGCTTATAACCTTTTTCCGCATCTAAGCTGGCAAACTCCATTGCAGGTGACGCCCAGGCATTTAAGCGGGTTGCCAGCCTTTCGTCAATGCTCATTTTTTCCCAATTCTCAGGTTTGGGGAACATTTCTAACCTCCTATCCACTTCTTAGCCAGGGCAACTGCTGCTATGGCATCGCGCCCATAAGCATCTGCGCCAGTGAACTGACGAATTTGCTCATCAATCTGTCCCCCACCGATCATTATTTTGACATCATCCAATCCGGCATCCTTCAGCGCCTTTACGGTAGCTTTCATTGGATCGAAGGCCAGGGTCAGGAAACCACTCAGCCCAACGATCTTCGCTCCCGTTTCTTTAACCGCCTCCACGAACTTGGCGGGCGGCACATCCACACCCAGGTCAGTTACCTCAAAGCCATTGATATCCAGCATGAACACCACAATGTCTTTGGCAATGTCATGGATATCCCCTTCTACAGTTCCGATGACCACCTTACCCAACTTCGCGGTAGAGGCTTCTTGTTGCAGCCGGGGCTTGATCACTTCGGAAATTTGGCCAAGCATTTCACCTGCCATGATCAATTCGGGGATAAAGCAATCCCCCTCTTCAAATCGCTTGCCGATCACTTCCATCGCCATCCGGCAACCCTCCAGGATCTCCGTTGGTGGAGTCCCAGCGTCAAGCAGCTCCTGGGTGATCTTCAAGGCATCTTCTTCTCGCATGTCGATGATGGCATCTATCAATTTTTGTGGCATACTTTTTCTCCTTTCTATCTTATCTTTGTCATCTAACCAAATATCCCTTTTCGGGAAGCGCGCACAAAATTCAGGCAATAATGATCTTTTCCTAACAGCAATTCTGTTGTCAGGATCATGGCCTGTAACTCACGGTCAAGGGGGTCAAGGATGGCGCTATCCAGCCCAGCCTGCATTGCAAGCGCTAAAAACGTCCGGTTAATGTGAGCTCGCGCAGGCAACCCAAAGGAAATATTGGACAACCCAATGGTGAAATGCACTTGCGGGTACTTTCCATGCATGGCACGGATGGTTTCGCAAGCAATGACTGCGCTCTGGTTACTGGTGGCAATCGTCATCGCCAGTGGATCGAGATACACCCTTTCATCAGGGATTCCACTGGCACGCGTCGCTTCCAGTACTGTTTCGATCACCTCCAGGCGTTTTTCATAAGTTTCGGGGATCTTGGTGGCGTCCATCGCTAAGGCAATCACATCGCATCCATGTGTCGCTGCCAGAGGTAAAATCTTTTCCAATCGTTCTGGCTCGCCACTGATCGAGTTAATCATGGGGGTTTTCTGCACAGCCTGGATGGCAATCTTCAGCGCTTCTGGATTGGCGCTGTCCAAACATAGGGGAATATCCACCACTGGTTGAATACTCTCAATCAACCATATCAGATCATCAGGCTCTCGCTCCGGGTGAGTCCCAGCGTTCACATCCAGCCAGTCTGATCCAGC
>JAFGQI010000128.1 GCA_016935755.1 Anaerolineales bacterium | reverse complement strand
TTTGTACAATCGTTCTGAGAAGAACAGCCTCAGCCAGGGCAACCTGATCGCGGTGCGCAGTCTGGAAGTGCTGCCTCCGCTGCGTGAAAGCAACCTGGGTATCATTGTGGGGATGATTCTGGCGGTTGAAGTGGTAGGTCTGGGGCTCTCAGCGCTGCTGGGCAAGCCGCTCTTCAGCCGCCTGGCAGACAAGATCGATACCAAGCGCGGCATCCTGCTGGCGCTGCTGGTCTATGCGGTGATTGCCATTTGGGGTTTCTTCCTGGACTCGGTGATCGAATTCTGGTTCCTGGCCTGGATGGTGGCAGTGGTGCAGGGCGGCAGCCAGGCACTCAGCCGCAGCCTGTTCTCCAGCATGTCCCCTGCCTCCAAGAGCGGTGAGTTCTTTGGGCTGTTCGGCATTATGGAGAAATTCTCTGCCATCCTGGGGCCGCTGGTGTTCGCCTGGGCAGCCACCACATTCAACAACAGCCGTCCGGCAGTATTGAGCCTGATCCTGTTCTTCATCGTGGGCGGCTACTTGCTCACCCGCGTCAACGTCGCCGAAGGACGCCGGGTGGCACAGCAGGAGGATGCAGCTCTGCTCAAATCGAAGCAGACTGAAACCGGGTAGATCATCAGACTATGAACAAGCCTGTCAATACCCCCGCCCGTCGGCTGGTTGTGGGCATCAGCGGCGCCTCTGGCGCCAGGCTGGGCATCCGCCTGCTGGAGATAACTCGTAAACTGCGAGTGGAAACACATCTGGTGATCTCTGCCGCCGGACAAGATACCATCACCCAGGAGACAGACTGGCAGGTGAGCGAGGTCCAGGCGCTGGCAGACTTCACCTACCCAGACGATGCCATCGGAGCCTCGATTGCTTCCGGCTCTTTCCATACGCACGGGATGGTGATCATCCCCTGTTCGATCAAAACGCTCTCCGCGGTGGCTAACTCTTTCACCAGCACGCTGATCAGCCGGGCGGCTGACGTGACGCTGAAGGAAGGCCGTCACCTGGTGCTGGTGGTGCGCGAAACACCCCTCCACCGCGGGCACCTGCGCCTGATGACGCTGGCAGCCGAGGCCGGGGCGGTAATCTACCCGCCCGTGCCCGTTTTCTATGCCCGCCCGCAGACCATCGATGAATTGGTCGACAACACGGTGGGGCGTGTGCTGGCACGACTGGGGATTGAGAATGAGCTGTTCCAGGTGTGGAACGGGATAGAGAAATGAGCAGGGAGCGCAACCTGGACAAGGCCGCCTGGTGTGGCGAGCCATCCTACGTGTGGCGCGCCGGACAGGAACGCCGCCTGCAGATGATCGTGCAGGCTGCGGGTGAGCGTCTGCAAGGCCGCCTGTTGGAGAATGGCTGCGGGGTGGGCATGTATCTTCAGCACCTGGCGGAGCGCGCTAGCTTTGTAGCAGGGATCGAGTTTGACCTGCCGCGCGCCATTGAAGCCGGTCAGCGTGCCAGGCATGTCGCCAATGCCGCCGGCGAGCACCTGCCCTTTCCCGACCAGACTTTCGACGCCATCCTCAGCCATGAGGTGCTGGAGCACGTCCGTGACGACCAGCGTACCACGCAGGAGATGCTGCGCGTGCTGCGCCCCGGCGGACGCGTCATCCTGTTCGTGCCCAATCGCGGCTATCCCTTCGAGACGCACGGCATCTACTGGCGAGGCAGGTACCATTTTGGCAACATCCCGCTGGTCAACTACCTACCACGATCTTGGCGTGACAGGTTAGCACCGCATGTACGCGTCTATGCTCACCGCGACCTGGAAAAACTCTTCGCTGGACTGCCGGTCAAATTCATTCAGCGCACGGTGCTCTTTGGCGCCTACGACAACATCATCGCCCGCGCGCCTCGATTCGGCAGGTTATTGCGCGGCATCCTTCAATTTCTGGAGCGCACACCGCTGCGCTTCTTAGGTCTTTCCCATTTTTGGGTGGTGGAAAAACTAAGTTAGACCAGCGTACCAGACCAGGCCTCGTAGGGGTGGCCACGGCGCTCATTCTGGCGGTAGAAAGCCAGGTAGGTCATTACCTGATAGGGCATGAAGGCTTGTGCTGCCGGAACACGGCGTGCCAGGTCGTAGAAGACGCGCCAGGTACCGCTGTTAACCAGCCACTGATTGACCGGTTCTGCACCCTGGTAGTAAGTGTCCAGGGGTACTGTCTCGTGATGATGGGTATGTCCATAAACAATGAAATCCGCCTGGCGGTTCAGGAAGACCTCTTCCCGCAAGGCATATTCCTGCAGCGAAAAATCTTCCCGCCAGCGCCGTTTTCCCAACCAGGCTACCAGCTGGTTGATGCGGTTAAACGAAACCCGTCTGGTGAGCCGCAATCCGGCCCCTAACAAGTCAACGATGTCGGGAATGCCGGGCATATCCTGCTGGCGCACGAAATCCAGGTCAAGGAATTCAGCCACCACCTCGTTCCAAATCTCTTTGATCATGCGCAAATGCGTGAGGCTGCCCCCACTCTGCTGGAGCTTGCCGCTGACCCACAGCGGGGCAGCAATGCTCGGGCGCACGTTGGTGATCTCATACAGCTCTCGGAAGAAGGAGGGGGAAAAGAACCCCTGTAAACGCTGCTCAACCAGATAGGGAAAACGGCTGATCAGCTCAACCGACAACACATCGCCCAGTGCAGAGGCATTGCGACCTTTGTCCTGGTCATAATTGAAGCTATCATATATGTCCCCATGACGGGCAAACACGCCATGAGACTGGCAAAGCTCGCCCAGAAAAGGTATCTCGCCAATCTCATGCGGAAAGGGTCCAGGAGGGTTATGCAGCCCCATTGCCTGGACAATCTGCAGGCGAACCTGGTCCATCTCTGCCCCAGGCAGATGATACATCCAGTCATGGTTGCCAACCATGAAATGGATGCTCACTTTCACCGGCACTCGCTCAGAGGCAGATCGCCTCGGGCGGCCGCGCCTGTCCCGCTCAGGCAGGCTGATTGCCTCTCCCCGTGCCATTTTGTGCAGCAGCCCCAGGCCCTCCGCATTCGCCTCCAGGATGCCGGTGGTGATTTCCTGAATCTTGGCGGTGAAATCAGGTTGGCAGGGGTCGTCCCACGGACGCAGCGGCTCTCTTTGTGGTGCGGATAGCTCAAACCAGCGCGTGGTATGCAGCAGCTCAAAGACATCCCCCAACAGCAGCAGGTCGATCTGGCGAATTGGCTCGTAGCTCCCGTCGGCACGCACGGAAGCGATCTCAACCAGCTCTTCCAGACGGTCGCGAAAGATGTGAAAAGCACCAGGGGAGAGCGTGCGGGCGCAGGTGTTATCGCCCAGGTGCAGGTCGCTGATGATCACTAACATGGCTAAGCTCCGCCCAGCGAAATCCTCAGCGGGTGCAGCTCCGCCATCATGACATTGCAACGCACAGACGGATCATTATGCATGAATGAAAGCGCCGCCTGCTCGTTTTCAGCGCGGAAGATGACCAATCCGAAGGTTTCGTCCAGACAGGGTCCTGCCAGCAAGACCACACCCTCAGAGGCGGCCTTTTGGAGATATTCAAAATGAGCCTCCATGGCTGCCTGCTCGTCAGGGGTAGGCTGCTCGAAGAATTCATGTCGAAAAGGGTGGATGAGATAAATGTATTCAGGCATAGTCGATTGAAGATTATAGCGCATAGAGGATTGATTTTTAGGGTCTCATACCCATATGGATAATGGGATGAGTACAATATTTATGCCAGAAAGTCAGTTTTGCTGCTCGATTCAGCGATTTGTCCTTTGTCAAAGCGAAAATTAAAGGTTCGATCCTACAACCTGACCAACAGTTTGACTTCAGACCAGATGAACGGAAGCACAACCAGTCCGCCAAATCCCAGCGCTAACAGCGCCTGCACCAGCCCGGGGATGGGTAAAGAAAGGTGTAGTAAGATATAAACTACGCCCGCTCCCAGCAGTCCGGCCAGCGCAGCCCGCAGCAACGTGCCACCCAAACCTAGCACGCCCGGATAGCGCCGTTCCAGCAGCAGCCACAGCAGCAGCGCCTCGCCACTGAAAGCCAACGAATTGGCCAATCCAATCCCGGTTACTCCCCACCTTCTCACCAGTAAATAAGCCACTCCAGCAAAGGCCAGGAAGGTCAACCCGGCTGCCAGCAAGGGGGTGCGGGCATCCTGGCGGGCATAGAAAGCTCTCGCCGCCACTTCCAGCATTGCATGCCCCGCCAGCCCAAACAAGAAAGCGCGCATCGTCCATACCACCATCTCTGTTCCCTCGCTTTCGAAACCCAGTACGCCAACCAGCGGGCGCGCACCAGTCATGACCAGCGCTGCGATTGGC
>JAFGQI010000127.1 GCA_016935755.1 Anaerolineales bacterium | reverse complement strand
GTCCATCGGCACCAGCTGGCTTTGGTACTGCACCAGCTGCGACACATTCCAGAAGGCGATGTCTGGCGGTGTGCCCGCCTGCACCTTCGTGTCCAGCAGCGCCTGGTCGCGGGTCGATTCCGGCTGGATCACAATCCCGCAGGCGTCCACCAGCGGTTTCAGGATTTCGTTCAGCCGTTCTTCCTCCGCTCCCGACCACTGGTACAGCATGCTGATCGTGTCGCCAGCCGCGGCGCCCATGCAGTCGATTTCCGCGCCAGCTTCGACGGGCGGCGCTTCCGTCGCCGGGGCTGCCGTGGCGGCAGCCTCGGTCGGCGCCTGAGTTGGGGCCACAGTTGGGGTAGTGCATGCAGCCACCAACAAAGTCAAAATAGTAAGCATTGAAACGAGTGACCAAATTTTCTTAGACATGAGTCTCCTCCGAAATAGTTTTACTGAATATGGAACGATTTAGCGTAAACCGGGCGTAAAATTTGAGGGCAGCCTCCTTCAGACCAGGGTGGTCTGCTTCACAGGGTTAGGATTTGTTTTGATTTGCACCGCATGAATCCCGCACCACCAGTTCTGTATCCAGGTACACCTGGCGGGTGCGGATCTCTTCACCTGAAATCAGGCGGATCAACATTTCCGCCGCCCCCCATCCCAGGCCAAAAGCCGGCAGGTGGATCGTGGTCAGGGGCGGATCGACATATTCATCCAGGGGGATGTCATCGAAGCCGATCAGCGCCAGATCCTGCGGGATGCGCAGGTCAGTCTGGCGGATAGCCTGCATGGCGCCCAGGGCGACCGTGTCCGAAGCCACAAAGACCGCCTCGGGCAGCGGCCGCAGGGCGAGCAGCTCGCTCATCGCGCGGTAGCCGCTCTGGGGGGTGAAATCGCCCATGCGCACCAGATTGGCATCGTAAGCCAGCCCGGCTTCTTCCAGGGCCTGGCGGTAGCCAGCCCGCCGGTCCGCGCTGGCGGTGTAAGCTAAGGGGGCATTGGTGATCATGGCGATGCGCCGGTGGCCCAGGCTGAGCAGGTGCTGGATGGCCTGTTTGGCGCCGCCCACGTTGTCCACGTCGATCGAGGGGATATCCAGGCTGGGCAGCTGACCCACCAGCACGATATGCGCCCCCTCGGCGTGGATCTTGGGCAGCTCTTCATCGTCCGAGCGCGGGCCGGACAGCACGATGCCGTCCACATGGCGCTCGCGCACCAGGCGGGTGTAGCCGTCGCTGTTGTCGTCTAACGGGATGGGGGCAAAGAGGGTGTAATAACCTTCCGAGGAGGCGTACTGGCTCAGCCCGCTCAAGACCTGCGGCAGGAAGTGGTCGGCGAAGACCTGGTCGGGGCTCTGGCGCAGGACGAAACCGATCACGCTGGTCTTGCCCGAGACCATGCGCCGGGCGGTGGCGTCGGGATGGTAGCCCAGCTTGTGGGCAGCTTCGATCACACGTGTGCGTGTCTCCTCGCTGATGCGCATCCCGGGGACATTATTCAGCACGAAAGAGACGGTGGTGCGGGAAACACCAGCCACTTCAGCAACTTCGGCAGCGGTGACTTTTTTTGGCATCTAGCAGCTCGCTTTCCAGCTTGCGGTCATTTAACCGGTTTACTAAAACGTGTTGCTAAAACGTGTTAGCTATATTATAGAGAAATTTGGGGCAAAAGTCAAGAGGGAGTTTTTTGGAGAGCAAGACGCTCAACCCGGATTTGCACACGGATGCACGGATTGTCCCCCCCTGATCACCCACAGCAGCCTGCGAATGAAATGCAGGCTGTTGCGGGAAACGCGCTCAAGCGCGTTGTGGGCAGCCCGCCTGGGCGGGCTTGCTGTAACAGCGCCGGGTTTCAACCCGAGCGGGGATCAGCGCTGCAGCTCCCCCAGGATCGCCCGCAGCACCTCGGCCTCCTGCTCGGACAGCCCCACCAGCAGGGCGGCGAAGTTGGAATTGACCCGAACGATGAATTATTCTTTTAGCTCTGGTCCCCAATCAAACTCCACCCCCAGGGTATCCTTGAAATGCTTTTCGCCGCATTGAATTCTGCGCCATTCATCCGGGCGAAGTTTATCAGGGTCGGTGGTGTCTTTGGTCTCATGCACCAGGTAAACCTGCTGTTCACCAGTGGGCTGACCATGCACATCTATGGGTTCAATAACAATCGCCCAGTCGGGGTTGTAGCCACCGACTGGAGTATCCACTGTAAACCACTTGGGCAATTTTACGTATAGCTTCACATCCCTGCGGCGTTCAAGGGTTTGTAGAAATTCGCGCTCCGCATCCGAATCCAGGATGACCGGGTCGTAGAGAGAATGCTCAGCAGGAACGAGATATTCCTGCCAACTTTCCAGGAAGTCTGGATCTGCAAAGCGGGTCATCTCATACCAGGCGCCGATCTTTTCATATCGAATGCCCGCTACCAATTGATCCATCAAATGCCGGCGGATAATGCCCACAGTGACATTGGCAAATTCCTGGGGATTATTCAGCGCAGATTGCTGATTGCTGGTGCGTTTATAGATTTCCAGCAGAGTTTTCCGGGAAAGACGCAGAGACGGCGCTGTGCGTTCCAAAAGTTCTTCCATCAGGGCGACCAGATTGGGCAGAGGATACCTGCCAGCCAGGTCGATCATGGTCTTGGCGCCGGATACTTGCATGGGAGTAAAGCCATATTCTTCCCTGGTCTCTAACAGCACCTTAGTCATCTCAATCCGGGGAGGCAGGATGATGGTCTTGTCCAGTTCCGCGACCACATCAGAAATAAGTTTCTGGCTGTCAATCTGCACCAGGTAGCGAGTTTTGTGCTTGATGGCCTCCCATAGGCCAAAAAATTCAGAGCTAAGATAATAGGCTTTCTTCAACCGGGATTGGCCGCGCTGGCGGGCATTGGTTGGCCTGGGAGCCTGTTCGGTGGGCGTGTATTCCTCATCCAATTCGGTTTGCAGTCGGCTGACATATTCCTGGTAGCTCTGATTGGCAACTACGGTTAAAACATTTACCCGCTCTTCATGGTTGCGATCTCCGCTTTGGTCAACCGCCAGGCGCACGCCGCGCCCAATTTCCTGCCTCTTCTTGACTTCCGAAGCGGTCTGGTTGAGCGTGCAGATCTGAAAGACATTCGGGTTGTCCCAACCCTCCCGCAAGGCGGAGTGGGAGAAAATAAAGGCTACCGGCTCGCTGAAGGAGAGCAATCTTTCCTTGTCCTTCATAATCAAATCATAAGCCTGCCGGTCAAGCTGCGATTCGCCTGTGATGCTCTCTTCATAGACCACCTCGCCTGCTTTTGTACGGCGGTTGGCAAAGTAGGAACCTTGCACCACCTCAGGGTCAACTACCTCCTGCGCCCAGATCGCCAGGCAGAGCTGCGGATATTGAGCCGCCACTTGGCGGAAACAGCGGTTGAACAGGAGGCGTAGGGTGCTATCGGGATTAACATAATTATCCACCCGGTCGATAAAAAACAGAGAAAGCACTTTGATGCCCAGGGCGTGCAGCCGCTTCTGCTTGATGAAATGCTCTTCGAGGGTATATAGGATTTGGGCTTCCCAAATGGCTTTCTTGTCATGGCCGGTAGATTCACCCACCTTCAGGGTCACGCCATTCGAGAAGCGGATTTCATCCCAACCGGGGTTGATTTCTTCGACAATAAAGACAGCGTAATCCGAGCGGTTGGTCTTACCCTCCAGGTTCTCGCCCGGCTTTACCGTCACCACAGCCTCCCGAATCGTTCCATTGGCCATGCGCCGGTGAACGACCAGACTGGCTCTGACCCTGTTTTTTTCGGTCACAATTTTCCGCAGTTCGATAAAGGGCAGGTTGGCGTTGTCCACTTCTTCCATCCCGGCCACTTCGATGCGCTTGACCAGCCCCTGGCGGTAGGCCTCATAAGGCGTCAGGCGGTGCACCAGGTTGTAGGGGTTGCGGTGAGTGGCGCTGTAGCGCAGGGCGAACAGCGGGTTCAGAGCCGCCAGCGCCTGGGCGCTTTTCCGGCTCTCCATGTTTTGGGGTTCGTCCAGGATCAGGATCGGACGGGCGGCCTGCACCAGGTGGATGGGGGTCGCCCCGGCCAGCCGGTCGGTGGACTGCTTGATCACATTCATGTCCTTATTGAAGGACGCCAGGGTCATGATCATGATTTCCACGCCGTTGGATAGGGCAAACTGGCGCACCTGGGAGAGATTGCCGGAGTCGTAGACATAATAGCGATAGGGCAGATTGGTATACAGCTCCCGGAAATGCTCGGCGGTGATCTGCAGGGATTTCAGGATGCCCTCGCGGATGGCGATAGAAGGCACCACGATGATAAATTTGCGCATTCCATAGCTGCGGTGGAGCTCCAGGATGGTGCGCAGTTCAACATAGGTCTTGCCTGTGCCTGTCTCCATCTCGACCGAGAAATTAGCGAAGCGCACCCGGCTGCTCCCAGCTACCAGGTCGGTGGTCTCTTCGATGTACTGCAGGGCAGTATCCGGGGGAAGGCCGCCTTCCGCCTGTACGCTTCGCAGATTATCCACCAGGGCGGTCTCATCCAGGTCGAGCCGGTTGGCGATGGCGGGAACCGGCCCGCTGACCAGGGCAGACAAATCCACTTCCACCCGCGGCTGGCCTGCGAAGAGGTTCACCACCGCCTGGATGGCTTGAAGCTGGTATTCCTGGTGGGCGTCAAACTTGAATTTCATCGGTCTAAATCACCCTCAAGCGGCACTGCAGTTCCAGATTGGCGGCGGTGGAGTCATCCAGGGCGCTGGCCCGGCAGATGAACAGGTCATCCGCTTTGAGTTCCAGCGGCTTGAGCGCCTCCAATGCAATGCGCTCGTCCAGGCAGATATAGAAGCTCTGCTCCTTCTCCGGGTCGCTAACCCTCATCACTTGCTGCTTCCTGACCTTGGGAAGATGTTCAACCTGGTAGTTCAACCCAAAACCGGCCTCCTTGAGGGCGGTTTCCGCCAGTACATTCTCCGCCAGCCAGCCTTCGACCAGGGGATCGGAAAACAGCTCCATCTGGCTGGCGTAGCTCTTCCCGTTGGCCTGCTCCACGCCAGACCAGGCGCGCCAGTTGGACTCGGCCAGCTTAAACACCTTGAAGCCCAAATCTTCGGGCTGTCCCTGGCGCTCATCCTGGAGCCTGGCAATCACCCGCCGGATGCGCTCTTTGCCGATCTCGGCGATGGTGGGGTACTGCGGGTTGCCTGTTGGTTCGGGAAGCTGCACCATGATGAATTGCCGGTTGCTGCTATCTTCTATGTTGAGTTCTAGCACTGAATGTGCTGTAGTAGCAGAACCCGCAAAGAAATCGACCACGATTTCATCATCATCAGTTGCAAGGGTAAGAATTTTCTTAATCAAAGAAATTGGTTTTGGAAAAGCAAATGAGTCAGCAAGACCTAATTCACCCAATTCAATAGTACCTTTTTCAGTGATGACATCGTTTTCATACCAGATAGTTTTAGCTTTGTAAGTAGTTTTCCTATATTTCTCATATATTCCATACTCGCCAGTTGTTTTCTTACGTGCTACGACGTTGCTATTCTGAGTTGATGCTCCAATATTACTCTGTATTTTTTGTTTACCCCATCGCCAACAACTTTCTTCACCATTACGATTTAATGGTTCCAGCTTGGTACAAAAAGAACTGTCTTGGTGTAATGATATAGGGCTAAAACCATTGGCATCGATGATATTCGGATTTATATATATCGGGTAGAATAAATTGGGTCGGTTATGGCGACCATATTTTGGGTTGCGATTCCTTAATTCTCTATAAGTAAATCTCCCAATTTCATCCTCCAGGTTAAGATCATCCCTTTCTCCGCTTTTTTCGATCTCCCCTATATCTGAAAATGCAGTGTTTTTTAAATACACTAATATGTATTCATGGGTTTTAGATATTGTTTTATAAGTCTGTCCTCTTTTATTGGACTGCACAATAATTATGCATAGGAAGTTCTCTTCCCCGAATATCTCATTCATCATGAGCCGCAAGTTATGCACTTCATGATCGTCAATACTTAAAAAAATCGCCCCATCTTCTCTCAGCAGCTGCCGCGCCAGGAACAAGCGCGGGTACATCATCGAGAGCCAGGCGGAGTGATAGCGCCCGCCGGTCTCGGGGTTGCTGGTCAGCAGGTTGCCCTCGCTGTCCTTCTGCCCGGTCAGCTGCAGGTAGGTCGCCAGCGGGTCGGCGTAGTTGTCCGGGTAGATAAAGTCGTTGCCGGTGTTGTAAGGCGGGTCAATATAAATCAACTTCACCCGTCCGTAATACGGCTTGAGCAGCAGCTTGAGCGCCTCCAGGTTGTCCCCCTCGATGAACAGATTGCGGGTGTTCTCCCAATCGACTGATTCTTCTGGGCAGGGGATCAGGGTGGCGCGGGTGGGCATTTGCAGCAGCCGGATGGCGTCACGCTTGCCTGCCCAGGTGAAGCTGTATCGCTCCGGGCTGTCGTCCACGAACTCGCCCAGGGCGGCCTGCAGCCGGGCATAGTCGATGCGCCCCTCGCTGAAGGCTTCGGGGATCAGCTGCTGGAGGGCGGCGAGGCGCTCCAGCAGAATGTCGGTAGAGGTGGTTTGGACTTTCTTTACATTGGACATAGCTGCCTTCCCTGCGTCTGGTAATGAGGGAATTATATCCTTAAAATCAAGACCCCTGGGGTTTCTAAAACCCCAGGGGTCTCCTCCAGGAATCGATATCTCCACAATTATCACATCAAACCTTCACAATTTCTTAACAACCCTGCCTTATACTTCAAACGATGGAACAGGCGACCTGAGACCGCCTCCACAAAATCCACACCTGGCAGACCCAAAACCTGCCCGGCGCAAGGCTCTCTTCTCCTCCTGAATCAGGCCTGCCGGGTGTGGTATCAGCGTTGAAACGATTGATATTGAGGAGTTCTACCCATGCAAAAGAAACGCAGCAATCCAAAGAAAAAATGGCTCTGGCTGATCCCGATCGTCCTGCTGGCTGCAGCGGGAGGCGGCTACGCCTACTACTCCACCCAGGTCGCCCAGGCGCAGACCACCGCAACCGAAGAGGATGCCCTGCAGACCACCACGGCGCGGCGCGGCGATCTGGAAATCACCGCCACCGGCACCGGCACGCTGGTGCCCGCCGCGCAGATCAGCCTGGGCTTCGATGAGAGCGGCACGCTGATCGAGCTGGCGGCGGCCGTCGGCGACCAGGTACAGGCCGGGGCGCGGCTGGCCCGCCTGCAGACCAAAAACACCCCCGCAGAGATCGCCGCTACGGTGGCGGATGCCCAGCTTTCGGTGATCCAGGCGCAGTCCAAACTGGATGCCCTCTACACCAGCGCGGCCAGCAGCAAAGCCGCCGCGCTGAACGATATTGCCACCTATGCGCAAGAAGTGCGCGACGCCCAGTACCAGCTGGACAACTACACCCTACCCACCTACCTGCAGGGCATGGACGCTATCGAGGCCCTGGACAAGATGAAAGCCGCCCTGGAAGCGGCCCAGGCGGCCTTCGAACCCTACCGCTACGCCGCGTCCAGCAATTCCATCCGTCAGGAACTGCTCGAAGCTCTGAGTGTGGCCCAGGCTAACTATGACGCCGCGGTCAAGCGCCTGAACTACGAATACGCCCTGCAGGTGGCCCAGGCCAACCTGGACAAAGCCCGCCAGGAATACGATAAATACAAAGACGGCCCGGCTGCCGACGAACTGGCCGAAGCCCAGGCGG
>JAFGQI010000126.1 GCA_016935755.1 Anaerolineales bacterium | reverse complement strand
CCTGGAACATGAATTGGTAGAGAATGCCGAGCCGAATGCTTTCAGCCTGAATGAGGATGCCTCGCGTTTGCTGATCCAATCCCTGATTGTCCCCCCGGGTACACCACTTCCTTCTCGCCCTGCGATCTCGCCAGATCTCCTCCAAAAGACCCGGTCAGAGTTAGGGCCCAATATAATAATCAAACCTCAACGAAGGCGGATGCTGGAGGCGATCCGACCTCAAATGCAAATCGTTCAGATTGAGGCCAAGGGAATCAAGCTAACTCGCCGTTCGATTGAGCTGCCACAAAACATCATCCGGATCATTGGCTCATCCGATGAAGATATCAACCGGCGTATTCGGGCAGATTGGAAAGTGTTTTCAGGCGACACCCAACGCGAGCTTGGCCGACTGGAGACCCAGATAAAAAATGCGCTGGCGAATATAAAGGCAGACCATTTAGTACACTTGCGAAGAGATGAATATGGCTTGCTACAAGGCGACCGTGAAGCATTTACCCAGGCCTGGAATACCTTCCAAACAACGATTGTGGAACAGTTTCGATCTGAACTACGAGAACGTGTTTCCGGCATGATTCAACAATCCCAGGAAGTGTTGCTACATCTTCTCAAAGAACATGTGAACGATGGCACGTTGCAAATCCCACGCCAGCGAACTTTATTCCCTGTATCGGAGGAAGAACTTACAAACTACCATCTTCAACAATTTATCAAACGCATCAAATGGCCTACACCAGATACTATTACCTCCAGCATTGATGTCAAGTGCCGGTTCTATGATATCTCTGAGCAGATGCTAGGGGATCCTGAGTTCCTCCAGGCATTAGAACAGCACTTTGGGAAATTAGAAGAATGGTTTGAGATGTACGAACAAATGGCTACACCTCAGGCTCCGGAAACTTTTGGGTTTTCAATGAACTGATATAAATGAGCGCGCCTCGTAAATTGCGCGACAGTCAGATTTGGGGTACACTGGTAGCAATTGATCTGGGTTCAGTGGGGACGTTATAGGCGCGCATTTGAAAGACCCCTGGACCGGGACTTGAACAAGAACTCGACTATGAATGTTTTGATATGGATTCCCTGTAACGGCGAGCAACGACACAGGCTCACCTATGTCCACGATATACCCTGAACATTTACTCGAAAGCATCCTCAATGATCCCATGCGCGGGGCGGAACGCAGGATGTATGAAGCGCTGGCGAAGATGAGCGATGCTTTTGTCGTGTTTTACAGTGTGGCTTGGCAGGGCAAGTCAAGGGATGGGAATGTTCAGGATGGCGAAGCGGATTTCGTGGTCGCCCATCCTGAGCTAGGGATCCTGGTGATCGAGGTGAAAGGGGGAGGTATTCGCTATGACGGCGCAGTTGACCAGTGGCATTCCGGCGGGCATAAGATCAAGGATCCCGCCCTGCAAGCGCAATCGAGCCGTTACGAATTGATGCGGCGATTGCAGGACATTCCTGGCTGGGGTGAGGACTGGCTGACTACCGGCCACGCGGTTGCTTTCCCTGATGTTGTCATCGGTAAGACAGACCTGAAACTGAACATCCCCAACGAAATTATTCTGGATGGGGAGGATTTTGGTGATCTCGAAGCTGCGATCCGCCGAATCTTTAGCTATTACGCAGGTGCAGGGGGCAAAGCCGGAGCACTGCGCCACCCCCGCCTGGAGCTGTTGAAGAAATTACTGGTGCGTTCATTCAACATTTGCACTCCGCTGGGCGTGGAAATGGCGCATGAAGATGAGCGCCTGGTGGAGCTCACCGAACGGCAGATGTTGATCCTGGATTTCTTGAGCACCCGTCGGCGAGCAGCCATCCAGGGATGTGCGGGCTCGGGTAAGACAATGCTGGCGCTGGAAAAAGCACGCAGGCTGGCAGAACTGGGGTTTGAGGTGCTCCTGACCTGTTACAATGTCAACCTGGCTCATTTTTTACGCAAGCGTGCTCCCGAAGGCGTGGATGTGATGCATTTTCACGAGCTATGCCGGGAGATTATCAAAGAAGGCGGTTTCGCCATCAAGCCAGTCAGGGATGAGAGAGAGCTGAATGAAATCGTTCTGCCCGAAATGATGCTCGAGGCCATTGATGAAACCGGGCCGCTCTATGATGCGATCATCGTGGACGAGGGGCAGGACTTTAAAGAGAACTGGTGGCTGCCGCTGGTTTCCCTGCTGCGGGACCAGGACCATGGCATTTTGTTCGTGTTCTATGACGATAATCAGAACATCTACCGAGGCGGGCAATACGTGGCACAAGCGGTGGAAGAAGCGCCTTTCCCGCTGGTGGATAACTGCCGCAATACACAAAAAATCCACGCACTGGTATCCGAGTTTCACCAGGATGGAGGGCGTCTGCGCTGCCCAGGCCCGGCAGGGCGACCACCGGAAGTGATCCCATATGTGGATGCGGCGGGCATGGAACGAGAGCTGAAGAAGGTTTTGCACCGATTGGTGGTAGATGAGCACATCTCAGCCCAGGATATCGCGCTGCTGACGCCACGCGGCCCGGAGCGCTCCGAGTTGAAAGCAGGGACAAAATTGGGCGTTTTCACACTCACCAAGTCAGCCGAGCCAGAGGGCTTGCAGATCCAGGTGAGCAGCATCCACTCCTTCAAGGGGCTGGAACGGCGGGTGATCATCCTGGCGGAGCTGGACAACGCAATCGCGTTCACGCCGGAGGAGATCCTGTATATTGGCTGTTCGCGCGCCCGCACACACCTGATCCTGCTGCACGACGCTGCCTGGGCAGCGCCATTGAGAAGCAAGCTGCAACGACATGCAACCTGACCGCCTGACCTTCCACGCCACACAGATCACCCCTTTGCTGCGCACCGCCCAAGGCCATGTGGAGCAGCTCGTGCTGCTCTGCGGGGGATCCTGGCAGGAGCGAACGGCCTTGCTGCAAATGGTGGCGGGGTCGCAGGGCATGGCTTATACCGCACTGGGTTTGCCCCTGGCGGAAACGCTACTCACGCAGCCTCCACGCCAGCGCCCACTGCTGGCAGAGGATACAGTAGAACGATTGGCAGCCGAGGCGGCGGCAGGCCTGGCATTGGACCATATTGAGATCTTGTTTGATCCTGAGCTACACATCGACCCGCTGCGCCTGGCCCAAGCCCTATCTCGCCGGAGAACTGTGCTGTTATCCTGGCCGGGAGCGTACACTCCCCCACGGCTAACTTATGCCCAGCCCGATCATGCGGAATATCGCCTCTATCAAGTATCTGGTTTACTGATCTACACCTTGGAGAATCTCACATGAAGTATCACGATCTGATCCAATTTGAACCATTAGACGATGTGATCCAGCTGCGCTCGGCAGACGAACGCAGCAAGGCTGAGAAATTAGTGGCTACTTACGTGATCTCGGACCGCATGGCCGATGTGCTGATGCACCGTATCTTGCCATCCTTGCGTATCGACAAAGTGGAGCAGAGCGGAGGGTTATTTATCGTTGGCAATTACGGCACGGGCAAGTCGCACCTGATGTCGGTGGTTTCGGCAGTTGCTGAACATGGCGATTTATTAGAGAAGCTGACCCACCCGGCGGTTGCCAGCGGGCTGGTGCCGATTGCTGGGAAGTTCAAAGTCATCCGCCAGGAATTTGGCGGCACCGAAATGACGCTGCGTGATGTGGTCTTTTCGTATGTCGAGCGCGGTCTATCGCAAATGGGCGTGACGCATTCTTTTCCAAGAATGGATGAGGCGCCCAATTCTAAGGACTGCATTGCGGAGATGATGGCGGCATTCCACGACAAATACCCCGATCACGGGCTTCTGATCGTGGTGGATGAATTGCTGGATTACCTGCGCGCCCGAAAAGATCAACCATTGGTGCTCGACCTGGCCTTTTTGCGCGAGGTGGGCGAAATCTGCGGGCAGATGCGCTTGCGCTTCATTGCGGGTTTGCAGGAATCGCTCTTTGACAGCCCGCGTTTCGAATATGTAGCCGATTCGATCCGGCGGGTGAAAGATCGCTTTGAACAGGTGCGCATTGTGCGGGAAGATGTGGCTTACGTGGTTTCCCGCCGCTTGCTGGCGAAAACACAGGCTCAACGCGGACAGATCCGCCAGCACCTGCAACGCTTTACAACATTGTATGAATCCCTGGCAGAACGACTGGATGATTATGTGGAGCTGTTCCCAGTCCATCCAGCCTACCTTGAGATGTTCGAGCTGGTGACGGTGATCGAGAAACGGCAGGTGCTCAAGGCGCTCAGCCGGGAGATGAACAGCCGGTTGGGGAAGGATGTGCCCGGGGATGGACCCGGGCTGATTTCTTTCGACTCCTACTGGGAAATGATCAAGGAAGATGCATCTTATAACACAATACCTGAGATCAGCAAGGTGCTCAAGTGCAGCAATGTGCTGGAAGATCGCATCATCAGTGCATTGCCCATGGAAGCCTATAAGGCGCCAGCGCTGCGCATCGTCCAGGCCTTAGCGTTGCACCGCCTGACGGTTGGTGATATCAAAGCGCCAGTTGGGCTGACGGCGAAAGAGCTGCGTGACCGGCTGTGCCTTTCGATCCCGATCCCGGAGATGGAGGCGGGCTTCTTGCTGACCACAGTGGAGGCCGTGCTGACTGAGATCACGCGGGTGATGAACGGCCAATTTATCTCATACAACCGCGCCAATGGGCAATACTACCTGGATCTGGAGAAAACGCGCGACTACGATGCAGAGATCGAAAAACGCATGGCTTCGCTGGATAACAACGAGCTGAATCGCTATTATTTTGATATGTTGACGCGCGCCCTGGAGCTCACCGACAGCGTCTATGTGCCTGGCTTTCGCATCTGGCAGCGCGAGCTGCCATGGCTGGGGCAGGGCATTACCCGCCAGGGCTACGTGTTCCTGGGGGCGCCTAACGAGCGCTCCACCGCCCAGCCGCCGCGCGATTTCTACGTGCACTTCTTAGCCCCATACCCTGAAAACGGCAAGCCTAAAGAGGATAAGGCGGCGCGGGAAGACCAGCCCGACGAGGTGTTCTTTACCCTGGCGCACCGTGATACGGCCTTTGACGACGTGCACCGGCGCTACGCCGCGGCGCGTGAGCTCAGCCAGGGAAATTCGGGCGAGGCGAAGACCACATTTGAGAAGAAAGCCGACGAGTTCTTGCGCAGCATGAATGCCTGGTTGCGCGATAACCTGACGCGAGCTTTTGAGATTAGGGCGCGCGGTGAAGCCTTCACGCCTGTGGAGGCGCTGTCGCGCTATCGCTTATCCCTGCGTGATGCCACGCTGCGCGACGCGATTTTCCACCTCGCGGCTGCCTGCCTGGGAGAGCACTTTGCCGGCCGGTACCCGGATTACCCCCGCTTCGGCGCTATCGAATTTACCAAGGATACGATTGCGCAAGGCGCGGATGCCGCACTGCGGGCGATTGCCGGCGGGCCGATCACACGCCCGGCGCAGAGCGTCTTGGAAGCGCTGGGCATTGGCCGGGTGGATGGCAGCCAGCTCATCTATGAATTGGATGCCTCCCCCTATGCCGCCCATTTCATGGGACAACTGGAAGCCCAGCCCGAAGGCAAGGTGCTGAACCGCAGCGCCCTGCTGCAGGGAGCATTGGGGGTGGAAAAGGATGTGCGCTTTGGCTTGGAGCCGGAGTGGCTGGTGGTGGTGTTGCTGGCGCTGGTGCGGCAGAAATCGATCAGCCTACAGCTACCGCTGCGCAAGATCGATTCCGATGACCTGGCAGAAGCAAGCAGGATGGGGGTGGCGGAGCTGGTCAAATTTACCTCGGTCGGGCGTCCTAAGGCGCTGCCAACGGATGCGCTCAAGGCGCTGTTTGCCGGGCTGGGGCTGCCGGAAAGCTGGGTAGATGATGCTAGCAAGCACGAATTTGCCGTGCAGCAGCTCCAGGCAGTGGTCCTGCGCGAGCTGGACACCTCGGCGCGCACATTGGAAACCTTGCGCGAGGGGCTGCGCTACTGGCGCGAGCAAATCCACTCCTCCGCAGAGGCGCAGGAGTGGCGCGATCAACTGACCACATACAAGGCATTCCTGGATTCGCTGCAACACCTCACCACACCAGGGCGGCTGCGCAACTTCACCACCGGCGTGGGCGAGGTGCGGGCGAAGCTCAAGGGCCGCAGCCTGCTGGCACAGGTGATGGCGCTCAACGAGTTGCTTCAATCCATGCAGTCTGGATTGGATTACATCTACCAGGCAGAGGTCAACCTGCCCGGCGACCATCCCTGGCAGGCAGAGGCCGCCAGCCTGTGCGAAAGCCACCTGCGAGTGTTGCGCGATCCAGCCCGGCGCAGCGGCGCGGGGTTGCGGGCGTTGCTTAGCGGGGGATTGGCCAACCTGCGCAGTAGTTATGCTCAGACTTACATCGCGTTGCATAACCATGCGCGCCTGAACAGCGCTGAGGATGGGCGGAAGAAGCGCCTGGTAAGCGACCGGCGCTGGGCCCACCTGCGCGGGTTGGCAGCGCTGGATTTCTTCTTTGCGGTGGGCGATCTTCAAAGACTGGAAAGGGAAGTGAGCGATCTGCGCTCCTGCCCGGGGGTGGGGGCGGCAGACCTGAAGGAGCATACGCTGTGCGCTTTGTGCAGTTACAGCCCGCGCGACCAGGGGCAGGAAAAAACAGCTCTGGCGCGCCTGGAAAGCGCTGAAGCGCGCTTTGAAACCCTATATGAGCAGTGGATTGCCGCGCTGCGCGCCGACCTGGCGAGCGAAACTGCTCAGGCGAATATCGCCATGCTGCCATCCCAGGATCGCGAGGCGGTGGAAGCCTTTGTGCGCAGCGGCGAGCTGCCCGAGCGGATCAGCGAGCATTTCATCAACGCGCTGCGGGACGCACTGCGCGGCCTGGAAAAGGTGGTGATCGACGGGCCGGACTTTCTGCGCGCACTTACCCAGCCGGGAATGCCCTGCACGCCGGAGGAATTTGAGGGTCGCTTCAGGCGCTTCCTGGCCGAGCAGGTGAGGGGTAAAGACCCGCAAAAAGTGAGAATTCAAGTGGATTGGTAGCACCTGGCAGGGGCAAGGTATGCTATAATGATCCAAACAGGTCATTATGACCTGTTCCAAGGAGTGAGCCTATGAAATCCATCAGTGTAGCCGATGCAAAATCCCGCTTTTCGGAGCTGATCAGCCGCGCCTCGTCCGGCGAGCGCTTTGTCATCCGCCGCCGCGAACGAGATGTGGCGGTGCTGATCAGCCCAGGTGAGCTGGAACGCCTGGAGCGCGCCTCGCAAGCAGCGCGCCGCCTGGCGCTGGCGCTGGGGCAAGATGAAGCGCTGCTGCAAAAGGTTGAGCGCCGTGAGGCGCACCCGGCGATGGCGGCCTTTGGCTTATGGCGGGAGGAGAACGACCTGGCTGACCTGGCGGAGGAGATTGCCGTCGAACGCGTAGAGACCCCGCCCCGCCCTGGGGTGGAGCTATGAAGATTCTCGACAGCGATCACTGCGTGGCGCTGCTGCGCGG
>JAFGQI010000125.1 GCA_016935755.1 Anaerolineales bacterium | reverse complement strand
ATGGGAGTCGAACCCACCACGGCCCGCAACGCGACCCGTCACCGGTTTTGAAGACCGGGGAGCCCACCGGGACCCAACCACTCCCAAGATGATTAAGCATACCGCAAGGCCGAAGATTTCACAAGAGGCAGGCAGTTTTGCTTATCTCTTTCTTAGTTGCCTGGTTTGAACCGCTCTGCTGGGGCAAAAATCCTATACTTGCTGTATCTCGGTAATAAAGGGCTTCCAGGCGCTGATATCCTGGCCTTGCTTGAGGCGTTCGTAATAGGTGCGGGTTATTTCGCCCTGTTGTTCGAGATTGAAATCGGCTAACCTGACGCCTCTTTGAATTCCATCCAGCAATCCTTGTTCGCCGCCAAAATTATAGGCTTCAGCCTTGAAGCGAAACTGAGCCTCCAATGCCATAAACAAATAGCCCCAGCCCAGCTGCTGGTACTGCCAGATATGTGTCAGCTCGTGGATAAGCCAGGGGAATTTGTAGTATTCTGGATGGTCGGCTGACACGAGTTGATCTAACAGCTTGATCGGAAAGATGCAATGGTTGCCAAGGGTGATCGCGTTCGGAGCTTCTACATACTGCATACGCTTCAGCCGTGTCCCCAGGCGATTCAATGTATTGGGCCAGGTGGTGAATTCATGGATGCGTACCCGGTCATACTTCAATTGGTTGCCAAAAACCAGCCGCACTTCCTGGATTTCCCAGCTATACATTGAGCGAACAAGAGGGGAGGGTCTGGATTCCATGCCACGCGCTTCCGGATAAAGCAAATATACCACATCAGAAGGTGAGTGTTGACGAAAACGGCAGCCCGCGCTAAAATCGGGAATTCGTATCTCAAGGAGGAGCTATGGACGGCCAGGAGCTATTATCGCGTGTTAAGGAAGATGGGGTTAAGTTTGTCTCACTACAATTTACCGATGTAACCGGCGCAGTCAAGAGCGTGGACATCCCCGCTCACCGCCTTAGATCTGCCATCGAAAATGGCGTCTGGTTTGATGGCTCTTCTGTAGAGGGCTTCGCGCGCATTCAAGAGAGCGATATGCGCCTAGTGCTTGATCCCCAGACCTACGCCATCTTGCCCTGGACGCCGGTTGAGGCGCGGCGCGGCAGGATATTCTGTGATATTTATGCACCAGATGGCTCCCCATTTCTGGGCGACCCACGAGGAGCGCTAAAGCGTATCCTGGGGCGTATTGAGCAGCACGGCTGGGTTTTCAATGTAGGCCCTGAACCAGAGTTTTTCCTGTTCCGGCGGAATGGCGCTCAGAGCATCTATCCGGTCCCGCACGATGTCGGTGGGTATTTCGATTTCTCGGCCAACGATGAAGCTGTGCGTGTGCGTACAGAACTGATGGATGCGCTCTACCATATGGGTTTAGATGTAGAAATGGGGCATCATGAAGTGGCGCTGGGGCAGCATGAAATCGATTTTCGATTTGCGGAAGCTCTGCAAACCGCGGATAATGTTTTGACGCTAAAATATACGGTTAAGGCCATCGCTGCACAGCATGGGCTGGTGGCCTCCTTCATGCCCAAGCCTCTCTTTGGCATCAATGGATCGGGGATGCACTGCCACCAGTCTTTGTTTACTCGCCAGGGGGTTAATATGTTTTTCGATGCTCAGGATGAATTTCACTTATCTGATGTGGCTTATGGGTTTATTGCTGGACAGTTGATGCATGCCCGGGCCTTGTCTGCTATCGCCGCCCCGACGATCAACTCATATAAACGCCTGGTACCGGGGTACGAAGCGCCCGTTTACATCGGTTGGGCGCAGCTCAACCGTTCGGCGCTGATTCGCATTCCTCGCTATACACAAGGGCAGGATGAATCGCTCCGGGCAGAGCTTCGCTGCCCCGATCCATCGGCTAATCCGTACCTGGCATTTACGGTCATGCTGGCTGCTGCGTTAGATGGAATTGATAAAAAGCTGACCCCTCCGGCTCCACTGAACAATATCAATATCTATCACCTGACCCGCGAGGAGAGGCAGATGCAGGATATTGCCGAACTGCCCGGCTCTCTGAGCGAGGCTTTGCGTGAATTGGAGCAAGATCAAGTTTTGCAGGAGGCGATAGGCCCGGTTATCTATGAGGCTTTCTGGCGGGCGAAGTGGGCAGAAATCGAAGAGTCGCGCATGAAAGTCACGGATTGGGAAGTTGAAAGGTATCTTGAGGTAGCCTGATCGTTTAGCCTGGCTTTATCATCCGGCAGAAAACACATTCCCCAGGAGCAGAGGTGGGCTGCCCGCAGGTGGGGCAGGCATGAATCTGCTCCAGGTCTGGATCAGCCTGGGGCGAAAAAAGGCCTTTCTTCTTGGCGTCCAGAAAAGTGAGATAAAAGTTCAGCTTTGCGCCGGGCCGGTCTGCTTCGAGCCGGTTGAGAATTTCTTTGTAATACAGGGTGGTGGAGCCTACCGAGTATGGGCATTCGTCATAAACATACTCGATACCACGCAGTAAGGCGTATGCTGCCATTTCCCTTTCGTAGATCCGGCATAATGGTTTGGCTTTGCGTACCAATCCGGGCCGATTGGCTTCCAGGACCGGCCACTGCCGCACCAGGTAGCCAGGGATCCAGTTCAGGGTGTTGCCCAGTAATACCGCGGCTTCGTCGTCCAGATTGTGGCCGGTAACCAGCACGTGATACTCGCCTTCCCTGGCGATGCGGTTCATAATGTGCCGCTTGGCAATTCCGCATACCGAGCAGGGCTTGGCTCGGCCGCGAAGGGTGCTCTCAGCGATTTTTGGGATGGTTTTGCCATAGGTCTCGGGGATGCTGACGATGTTTAGGTTCAAGCCGCGTTCGGCGGCAAAAGCTTCGGCATATTGTTGTGACTGTGCTGAATAATGGCTCCCACCATCGATTCCCAAACCGATGTACAGACCGTCTGCCTGGTAGCCCAGCCGCCAGAGGATATCCCACAGGGAGAGCGAATCCTTCCCGCCAGATACAGCTACGAGCAGGCGCTCTTGCTTGCTAAACATGTGATACTTTTCGATGCAGCGTTGGACTTGCTCCGGGATCCAATCCAGAAAGTGAGTCTGGCATAAGGCCAGTTTATGCTGGCGCATATTGATCACGGCTTTTTTGTTGCATTTACGGCATTTCATCTGTTTGTTCCAGAGTATAAAGTGACGGGTGGTTGATACGCGCAGGCTAATCAGATAAGTTATTTTGAGCCGCCCGATATGACCGACACCAGTTTGATCACATCGCCATCCTTCAAAATCTCTTCTTCGGTAATCATCTGGCCCTCTCGAATGGCTAATACAGCCTCAGGCAAGATGCCGATTTTCTCCAGGGAATGCACCAGGCTCATACCGGGCTTCACTTCGTGTTCTTTTCCACGTAAAATAAGGGTGACTGTCATTGGATATTCTTTATTGTACTGCTATCCTTTTTTCAACAAGATTGGCTGCCAGGAAATCTAAGATCAGCTGATTGACTCTTTCTGGTTCTCCGATATGGGGATGATGTCCTGATCCTGGCATTGAAACCCCTGTCGCCTGGCATAGAGCAGACACCAGTGAGGGAAAAGAAGATGGATCAAGCGTCAGATCTTTTTCACCCCAGATGACCAGAACTGGAATATCCAGATATTTGAGGTTGGGGGTCATTTCAACGAGGTCCTGTACAATGTGAAAGATATGAGGGGAGGCGCGTTTATAATCCAGAGCAATTCGCTTGCGTACCTGCTCCGAAAATTGAGCCGTGGGGATGGGATCCCAGCCCAGAAGTATATTCACCAACTCCAGCGGGATGCTGCGGTGAAAGCTGCTTCTTGCCAGGGGGCTGCGGCTTAGCAAGCGCACGACCGGGGAGAGCTGTTGGAAAGTATAGAGCGGATCGATCAGCACCATCGCTTTGATCTCCCCTGGATGACGAAGCGCATAGTGCAGGCTCATTAGCCCGCCCAGCGAATGACCAATCAGCACCAAGGGGTGGCATATATCCAGATGTTCAATCCAATCTTCCAGGGTGGCGTACAATGTTTTCACCGTATACATCTGGGGATCGATAGGTTTTGGGCTATCACCATGCCCCAGCAAATCTACCGCATAGGTGCAATAACTATGAAGGGTGAGACGCGGGATCAGGGCATCCCAATCATAGCGCGAAGCGGCCAGCCCGTGGATCAAGATCGCTGGTGAACCTGTACCTTGAACAGAATAGTGAAGCAGGTTTTTTTGTGTCATTGCTTGAACTTGACCTGTAGGTGTCTCCTATAATGTGAGAGAGGTTGGTGGCTGGAAATTTGCTTTATTTTCCTCGAATCGCTTTGCAAGCTCGCGCCGCAGCACTTTACCAATAAAGCTGCGGGGAAAGTCTTCAACGAAAATTACCAGCCGCGGCACCAATTCGGGCGGCAAGCGTCGTTTGCAGTAGGCAATGATAGCCTCAGTAGTGGAGCGGTCTCTACGCGCGATGACAAAAGCAATCGGCTGGCCTGCAATTGCCACCACAGCAACTTCTTTTACCTGAGGAATTTCAAAGATGACCTCTTCTACATCCCGTGGAAAAGCCGGATTGCCCGGTTTAGTGGGGTACCACATATCCGCTTTGCGGGCGATGATGCGGAAATAGCCTTCTTCATCCATCTGCCCGACATCCCCGGTCAGGAGCCAACCTTCTGCCGTTAGCACCTGGTGGGTTGCCTTCGGATTGCCCCAATATCCCAGCATGACCTGGGGGCCGCGCACTGCCAGTTCGCCAATCTGCCCGGGGGGGACATCTTCTTTGCCGCGGGGCAAATCAACGACGCGAGCCTCGGTGGAGGATACCGGGATGCCGATGCTGCCTACTTTGCGTTGTCCATTCAGCGGATTGGCATGTGTAACAGGCGAAGCCTCCGTCAGGCCGTAACCTTCGACCAGGCGACCCCGCGTGAGTTTCTCGAAGGCTTCCTGCACTTCTACGGGCAGCGGCGCTGATCCGCTGATGCAGGCTTTGATGGAAGCGATGCCATATTTACGCACGCCGGGGAAATCCTTGATCAGCAGGTACATCTGTGGTACACCAGGAAAGATGGTCGGACGGTAACGCTGGATTGTTCTGAGCGTCTCTTCGACCTCGAATCTGGCTTTCAGGATCATCGTCGCGCCCATCGCAACGGGCACATTCATCGCCGCGGTCAGGCCGTAGCTGTGCGCGAACGGCAGCACGCAAAGGAAACGCTCCTTCCCTTCCAGGGCATCTGGAACCCAGTGCCGGGTTTGTAAAGCATTGGCAACCAGGTTGCGATGCGAAAGCATTACCCCCTTGGGGTTGGCAGTCGTCCCGCCAGTATATTGGATCACTGCCAGGTCGCCCGGTTTCGTGTCAAGTTCTGGGGCTTCCTGGCTTTGGAGGAGCAATTCGCGTTTATAAGCATGAACACTGGCGCCAAGCGGCATATCGAGCAGGTGGCGCTTTCGTTCTTTTCGCGACAGCAAAAACACAGCTCGTTTGCTCAGCGGTAAATAATCGGTGATTTGAGTGAAGATAATATGCTCCAGCGGTGATTTCTCCCCAGGTTCTAGCTGGTTCTTGATCTGAGAGATTAACCCTTCGAACTCAGTGAGCGTGACAAGAACGCTGGAGCCAGAGTCAATGATCTGACGGGCCAACTCTTGTGGTTCGGTGACGGGGAGCGTAAATACCGCTACGGCGCCAGCCTTCAAGGTTCCGTAAAATGCAACCACCATTTGAGGCAGGTTGGGCATGATCAGCATCACCCGATCGCCTTTATGCACTCCCAAGGAGATTAGCAGATTGGCAAAGCGGTTGGTTTCTTGTTCCAGATGTCGGTACGAGATAGGCTGGTTTTCAAAAAGCAGGGCAGTCCTGGTTGGAAATCGCCGGGCAGCCGAATCCAGGAAAGCCTGCAGCAGCACACGAGGAATGGCGATCGTAAATGGGATGCCTGTGTCGTAATACGCCAGCCAGGGGCGTTCTTTTATCAGCTGTGCATGGCGGGATATTTCAATCCCATTATCAGGCTGCGACCAGGAGCGCTTTTCGGTCTCGACAAAACGGGCAATGGCGCGATTGACAGCCTCTCGCCGTTCGAGCATGACCATGTGACCGGAGGCGCCAACATCGTTTTCCTCGGCGGTGGGGATCGCTCGAGTAACCTCTTCAAACATCGGCTTTTCAAACACGACATCATGGTGGCCACGGATGACCAGGGTGGGCACACGCAAATCACGAAACAAATTCCACCCATTCCAGCTAGATAGTGTTTGGGTGTACCAGGTTTTTAATACATGGGGTGGGGCGCTCAGCCAGTGGCGGGTAAGGGGGGCCACCGCTTGCAGGATTGTCACAGGCAGGTGCAGGAGCAGCCGGAAGATGGGATTCAGCCGATATTCGCCTGCTGAGGCGATCAATACCAGGTGGCTCACCCGTTCAGGATGAGCTGCTGCAAACTCGGTGACAACCGCTCCGCCAAATGAATGCCCTACCAGCACAAATGGATCAACTACCCCCAGGGTGTCTAATACGCCTTGCAGGTCAGCCTGGATGTGCGCCATGCTGTATCCCTGGCGTGGCTTTTCTGAGTGCCCATGCCCGCGCAGGTCAATGGCTATGACGCGGTTGGCCGAGTAGAATTTCTGTAATTGGTAAACCCATTGGGTTGAATTGCCACCAAATCCGTGGATGAAGACCATCGTGCGGTTTGGATGATCTGGAGAAATATCCAGCACCGAGAGCTTAACTGGTGGCTGGACAGGCACTCGGATTTCCTGCCGGAATAGTTCCAGGTCTATATCCATGCCTAAAGTCTACAACATTTGTGGGAATTCGTAAAGAATGAAACTGGTTTATTAGGCATTTTTTGTGGATATTGGGCATAAATAATGCAAAGAGATATAATATGCACAACTTCTTGTATGTCTGTCGATATGGTAATGGTGACTCTAATAACGGATAGTTTTTGAATGGAGACTGCGATGCTAAATCGAAAAAAACGTGCCCTGTTGATCACCTCTGTTTGCACGGTTTTAACCCTTCTACTTGGCTGCGTCGCCCCGCAGCAGGCGGATCAAATCAGTATTCTTGATCGAAAGCAGACTCAGGGTGAGGCGCTGGTCAAAACCCTGCAGGCCAATAATTGTACTGGCAGTACTGAAATGAAACAGGATATGCAGGCCGTTCATCAATACACGCATGATATTCAGGTAACCGCGAATGCCGGGGTTACAGTGAATAAACGAGCTGTGGCGGATGAGATTCGCTCGTATTATGGTCTAAACGAAGACCAGAGTGACGCCGTTTGTGTTGTACCGGTGCAAATTCCGGCTGGCGCCTATTACACATATGATCTGGAATGGGTCGAAGTCTGGCGTGAAGGTGTCTTTGAGCTTGGTAAACCAGATGGTGACGAAGAAGGTACTTATCGCGTTCGCACCAGCATGCTTTGTGAAGTGGTCGCTCAGCGCGCCGAGACCTGTCCGAGCCAGTAGACCATTTCCTTAGCTATGGAAACCCCCACCTCTTCACAGCCTTTCCGGCCAATCTTGCGCGTCGAAAATATGTGGGTGCGCAAAGGAGGCTTGCGAGGCCACAAGTGGATTATCAAGGATGTCTCTTTCGAAGTAAAACCAGGGGAATTTGTAGCCATCATCGGCCCCAATGGCGCTGGTAAGACGAAATTATTGGAGGCAATTGTCGGTGACCGGCCGTATGCGGGCCGGGTCATGATCCATGAACAAGATTTATACGCCCAGCCAGAACACTGGCTGCGCCATTTGGGCTGGGTGCCTGTCTATAATGTGCTTCATGAAAGCTTGCGCGCCGAACAGGCTCTGGAGCAAATCGCCCGGCTGCGTCTGCCGGGGGTGAAAGAAGATATCATCCGCAAACGCATCCAACTGCTGCTCGGCCAGTTGGAGTTTCCCGAGCACCGTCGCCGGGCGCTGATCCGCGAGTTGAGCAGCGGGGAGCGTAAGCGCCTGGATTTGTGCGCCGAACTTCTGACCAACCCCCCCCTGCTGCTGTTAGATGAACCTACCACCAATTTGGACCCAGATGCTGAACGCTCGCTGATGGAATTGCTGCGCAACCGCTCCTGGGGCAAGCGCCAGGCGGTGGTAGTAGTGACCCACACACTCCAAAGCCTGTATTACTGTGATCGGGTGCTTTATCTTGCCAATGGGCGTCTGCGTGCTGCTGGCCCCTATGATCAGGTTCTGGAACAACTGGAAGGTGAACTGGGAAATGGCGAACCTCCTCCGCCGAGCTCTTCTGAACCGCTGAGTTTGCGCAGTCTGCTCACGACTGCCCCAGATGTCAGCCGCAGCAATGGTTTGTCTCGCGACGATGCATCGCGTTGGGCGGATATTTATCGGAAATCCCGGGCTTATGAGCGCGAGGACCTGGGAACGCCCCCGCGCAAACCGACCCCCATGCCTGCCTCCAGCAAAATCCAATTCCGCCCAAAGAACTGGCTCAATGATCTGTGGATCTTGCTGAAGCGGAATTGGATGCTGTTCAGCAACAATCCATCCGCGCTGGGTTTATATTTTTTGCTTGGCCCGTTCAGCGGTTTATTATCCCGCATCGTTTTGCGGGATAATGCCTTCATTCAGGATGATGCCCAGTTCGGGTATTCATCGGTCTTCGATACCACCGATGCTCGCCAGGCGGTCTTTATCATCGCCCTGGTAGTCACCCTGTTGGGGCTGATTGGGTCGTTCCTGGATATCACCAAAGAACGACAGATTTATCGTTATGAGCGCGTCAAGGGGCTGTCTCCTTGGGCGTACCTGCTCTCGAAATGGCTTATTTTAGCCGGGCTGGTTGGCATCATGTCGCCCAGTTTCTTGATGGCTGTGCTGACTTTTCAGGGGCAGTTTATTCCCTCTGCCAATCAAGTCCTTACGACTCTATACCTGGCTTGTATTGCTGCGGTTACGCTTGGTTTGGCGGTTTCGGCGGCAGCCAGCAGCGAAAGGACCGCGACAGGCCTGCTGGGGATCGTGGTGGTCTTTCATCTGTTTTTTTCTGGCGGGGTCGATTTCAATGAGCGTTTTCGCGCCTTGCTGGATCGCATTTCCGTGTTAGCTACCAGCCATTGGGCTGCTGAAGGGATATCGAGCAGCATCCAGCTGTATTGTTGGGCGTCCAATCCACGCTTCCAGGATTTCAACAGTCTGGGTCACCTGATTTCGGTCTGGCTCAACCTGGGGGTGTATATTGGAATTGCGCTGGTTCTGGCCTTTGTCGCTCTGCGTATGCAGGATACCTGGTATCCGCTCCGGGCCAGGCTGACCAGGGCTTTGTTCAATGAGCATGTTTGGACGGTCATTCCTCTGATTGTGATCCTGGCCAGCTGGGCGTTCTTCCTGAAGGGTCGTTCGCAGGATTATTATTTTCTGCGTTCTGATTTAGATAATATTCGCGTGGAAAATTCAACCGATCGCGATTTATTCCAATCCTTGACCGGCTATGTCAGCCAATCCATGTGCCCAGTGGCAACGCCGCTGCCTCCACCAGCTACCCCTATGGTTGCGTTGCCGCCGACGCCAGCGGCGCAGATCACTCAATCTCAACCGACGCCAGGGACCTCGCTTGTTCAGACTGAAGAAGGCGTCCCAACCCTTCTGGAAGAGGAGGTCGCACCCCTGCCGACCGGGACTCTGCTGCAGAGCACTACCATCCTGTTTGGGCCAGAGCATGCCGACTTGCCATTAGAAACACTGGCGCAAAATACGCCCTTTACTTTATTGGGCAAAGACCTGGCAGAAGGTTGGTTTCGTATCAGGGAAGATGGAACCGGGCGACAGCTGATTGGCTGGGTATTTCTGGAGAGCACCAACCTGCTGTCTTCCGATACGGGTGCAGTAGCCAGCCCGCCGCGCTGCGCAGCTCCGCGCGCATATTTGGAGGGGGATGAGCTTTCGCCGTCGGTCGAATGGATAAGCGATGTGGATGGGCATGTGGTTATCGTTGTTGATCTTTTCCGGGATGAGGCTGGCTTGAAGTTCCCTCCCGCGCAGCTGCTGGTTGGGCTGAATGGGCAGGCCATCGATTCCTACCCGATCCAGCCCACCCGCCAGTCGTTTGTCTTTCGCGGGCTTGCGATCGATGTCAAGGTTGTTCAGGGAGATTTGGTCAGGGTCTATTTCGATGGTGCGCCTTTAATCGACCGCCTGCTTTACTTGCGCGCCAGTGTGTTTTACGTGCCCGGGGGTTGTAGTTTCTAGTGGATGATCTATGAAAAAAAGCCGGTTTACCTCTCTGGTTCTGCGTTTCGGATTTCTGCTGATCGTTTGTGCTGTAGTGGCTGGCTTTCCCTGGGTGATGGCAGGTATCACCAGCCCTCTGCCTCCTGATCTGCGTATTACTGGCACCATTTTAGCTGCTACGCGCACCGGGCGGGTGGATCCGGATTTAATCCAACTGGCAGGGCTGCCGGCCTCGCTGACTCCCACGCCCACTCTGACCCTGACTGCCACCTCGACCAGCACGCCCACTCTGACTTTTACCCCAACCCAAACGCCAACCCACACACCCACACCTACGTTCACGTTGACAGCAACTCCAGTGGTGACTGGCATGACCACGGAGAAGATATTTACATACACCTGTCCGGGAAATCAATATCGTGATCCCAAGGTCCAGTTGGATGTGGGACAGCCCTTTACGGTTCTGGGTTGGGATGAAACCGAAGAAGACCTGGATATCATCACCTGGCTGTTAATCGAAGATAATCTTGGCAGCCCGCAGAGGTGGATCAAGGAGAGCGAGTTCCTGGTAATCTCATTCGTAAATTACAAGGAATTTTTGCCCCGCGCCGCCTGCCGAACTGAATAACACCTGGCTCGCATTTATGGAAACACGGCTCTCACTCACTTTACGGCAAGTGTTGTGGATCATCCTGGTGGTGATCTTGCTGGCGGTAGGATTTACACTGGCGATATTCTTCTTGGGCCAGCGGAGCGGGTTCAATCTGGCGTTATCTGCGACGCCATCACTTGTACCGACAGCCACGATGCCTGCCCTGCCAAAGGCGATGACAGCTACTCCCAAACCCTTGCCAGTTGAACAAATAACCTTGACGGATGATTCTGCCACCCAGTTTCTACAAGACCAACTGGCCCAGGCAGGATCGGAAGCTCCCATCCAGGTGCAAAGGGTCAGTTTTACTGCTGAAAATGTTAGCTTGAGCGGCAGCCTGGATTACCTGGAGTATCAGGGCATGCTCAACATCACTGGCTTGCCGGTTGTCACAGGTAAGAAGCTGCATTTTCAATTGATTGAAGTCACCCTGGATGGAGCTGTTTTGCCCGAGGTGCTCTATCCGACCGTGGAACAGCAGATCGACAGCCTTTTTGAGCAGTTACTCACCGGCTATGAACTGCAAAAAATAGAATTAGGGCCGGGTTGGATGACCCTGACGGTTCTCAAGCCGTAGCAGGCAGATCGGGCGGTCGCAGCGGTTCAATTTCGTGGGGGAAGTTTCGGTAAGCGCTCCAGCACCATAGCAGCTTGGTCAGGTAAACCAAGGGCAGGGTATGCCAGTAGGACTGCCGGGTTTTGGGGTGGGAAAATGTTTTCGAGGTCGCCCAGGCTGCGACGAAAACCGCGCCCCATAAATACATGGGCCGGTATTGCGCCAGGCGGGGCGTGGCTAATAAATCCGCATACATCTTACGGATGCGCAATGTGCCAGGCGCATCCACCAGCCAGTGCCGGACGACATTTGAGAATGAACAGCGATTGGGGTCATGCAGCACAATCGCGCCGGGTTCGTAGTAAAGCTCATAGCCATACCTGCGAAAGCGCAACGTCCATTCCAGATCATCGGCGCGATTTTGATGCGCTTCCATCATCCCGGCCCGGTCTACTACAGAACGATGCATGCTCAGGTTGGAGGTAGTCAGATATTCGTGTTTTCCTTCTGGCAGATAGGGCAGAAAGTAATGGAAGGCTGACAGGTTGTCGGCTGTTTGAAGGTAATTGCGCTGGCCAAGTTCAACTGCCCCGCCGACCACTTTTTCGCCCTGGGCATGCCGAAAGAGCAAACGCTCGATCCAGTCCGGGTGTGGGATGCAGTCATCATCTAAGAATAGAAATATTTCACCGCTGGCAGCCTGCATACCGATATTCCTCTTATCGGAGGCGCAGGAATACGCCTGGGTGGTGGGGATAAAATGCACGAAACCGTCCCGGGGCACCAGCCCGGGTTTGTCGGAGCCTACAACCAGGATTTCACCCTGCGCAAGATCAGCAGTCTGCTTTCTGAAGGCTTCCAGGATGACGCCCATGCGAAGGGAGTCGGTATCTGGGATGATGACTGAAAATCGTTTCATTATTTTCCAGGCGTTTTCTGATAATTAGAGATCGATTGTAGTACAATTTTATCCGTTGGTAATCCATTACGGATTGGTAAAATATGCTTTATTACGTTAAACCGCTTCTCCCGGATGCAGTATACTACGGCGCTATCCTCCTGGCGACCATTTTGTCCGTTGCCAGAGAGATATTGCTGGCAGGTGGGGATAATTCAAAGAGCAAGTATTTGCCAGCAGTCAACCTTGGACTGGTTATCTGCGTGATTATTTTTACCATTCAGATCGGGCATCTATTAATCTTCTTGATTTCCAGGATGTGGGTGATATTTGGATGATGTCCCTGGCAGATCAGTAACGCCCATTGGTTTGATCGTCTCAATTGACCTATTTTCTGTCCAGAGCTTTCAGTCCGTCTCTAGCCAGCTGGTTATCGGGGTTCAATGCCAGCGCCTCCAGGTATGCCTGGCGCGCTGCTTCCCGGTCATTTGCCATCATTAGCGCTCTCCCCAACAGCGACAGGCTGAAGGCCCGGTTGTCGTCTGGCAGTTTATACTGCCGGCCAATTTCGACCGCGGCTCGATATTCTTCAACAGCCTGGGGATATTGTTGCAGATCGATATAAATACCGCCCCGCCGGTGATGGGCGTTGATCAGCCAGGTTGGGCTGTCTGATTGTTGGATCACCAAAGCGTACTGCAAAAGGGCCTCATTGCTCCTCCCTTGTTCCTCATACACCCTCCCTAACCAGTATTGGTATTGATCGTTGGTCGGGTTGGTTTGAGCAGCAGTAACAGCGTACTGTTCGGCTGCAGCCCAATCCAGCTGGTCTGCCAGTTGTTGAGATAGCTCGTAGTTCACCCGGGCAAAGGCGATGCTGGCATGACAGCCGCTTAGTTTCAGATTTAGCGCCAGTTCCAGCCAGTGGTAAGCCTCATCCAAATGCCCGGCTTCCAATTCGTCCAGGCCGCGCTGGCAGATCAGGTTGCCTGCCCCCACAGCACTCCAGTGAAGCAAAGCTTGAGATGAATCTCCTTGCTGCTGGTAAATTTCTGCCAGTTGAAAATGGGTCATGAAATCGGACCCTTCCAAGGCAGCGGCTTTTTCAAGGCTGTCAATCGCAAGGCTCGCCTGACTGCCCAGCATGTAGCTCTGCCCTCGCAGGACATAGGCGCGGCTGTTCTCAGGCCAAAACCGCAGGGCCAGGTTGGCGTAATCCAGGATTTTCTCCAGGGATTGACTCTCGATGGGTCTCTGCTGCGCCTGTATCTGGTGAAGGGTGACTCTACCCAGGTTCACCAACAAAGAACTGCCCAGAATGGGTAAGCTGAGGAGAGAGAGCAGAATCAGGCCAGCCAGAAGGTATCGTAAAGGACGGCTGGTTTTCCGCGCCGACTGATCTGCAGGGGTCAGCAGCTGGCTGGCTTCCAGGAGCCCAAATACGCCCCATAACAGCAAGGCGGGCTTGTTTCCCAGGGCGATCGAATCGGCTAACCCATACCCCAGGAATGCAGCGCAGCTTCCTGCCAGGCCAAGGCAAGCAGCCTTCATAACTGGCTGTTGAGAAGATCGCCAGGTGCGCCAGCCTGAGATGAATACCATCCCCAGGAGCACGATCACTGCAATCATTCCCACCATTCCATGATCGTTAGCGGTTTGCAGAAGGAAATTATGCGCGTGCGACATGGGCAGCTCGCTCGGCGGGCCGTACCAGGCAACCACAACCGGGTAAGCGTTCAGCCCGCTGCCGCTGAAGGGCAGGTCTCTGAGCATCAAAAAGCCGCGCCGCCAGATTTCGAGGCGGGCAAAAATTCCCACCTCCAACCGGCTGACCACTGCCGGGCTTAGCCACCAGTGCCAGTTTTGCCAGGCTATCACGGAGGCTATCGCCGCAGGGATTTGGATCAGCAGCGTCCAGGGGTACCGCCAGGCCAGCACCAGTCCAATCCCCACTGCGGCGCTGAGGTAGCCTTGAGGGGATTGGGAGAGAACGAGGGGCAAACCTAATGGCAGCAGAGAGAGCAGCCCGAGCGCTTTTAATTTCCAGCCCTGGCCGAAGAGCGCCAGGGAAAATGCCAGCGGGATGAAGAAGGCCATGCTGCCCGCCACACCGCGCGGGTTGACCCCCTCGGCCGGGTTGGGCACCCCGCTGCCTGGAAGCCGGATCAGCATGACAAAGCGGCTGGTCAGGCCGTAAGATTTCCCCAGGCTGCCGGCCTCGAAATCAGTCACCACCAGGCTGATCAAGGCGATCCCAACTCCCAGTAGGATGATCAGGATAGCAGCCTGGAGGAACTGCTCAGGTTTTCGGCCCCAATCCAGGATCGTATAGAACAGGGCCATGCCCAATATCAGCACATACAGCCGGTTCAGGCTCAGCGCAGGCGCGGGTGAAACCAGGCATCCCACCAGTGCAGTGAACGCCAGTACAATAAGAGGCATACTGATGGATGTTTTGGGGAACCAGCGGCCAGTGCGCTGCCGCCGCAACCCGGCCTGGGCTGCCAGCAAGATAACCCCCAATGGCGCTGCTTTGCCAGGGAACAGCAGCAAGGCGGCAGCCAGAAAAAAGGCGGCAGCTTCGAGAACGCCAGCTGTCAGTCGAAACTTGGCGGTCATTTCAACGGGCCAAACCTGTTTGCCCAGACCAGACATGCAGCGAATCTGCCAGCCTGTTTCCCTGGGCGTCTGATAGGAACAAGGTTATTTTTTGCTTCCCGATCACGTTTGGTAGCTCTACGGATATGGGTGTTTCCCAGCGCTCGCCAGGCTGTAGGGTGATCTGGGTTATTTTTACCGCTGGATCCTGGTTAATCTGGTAGTAGATGTGATATTCTTGGGGTTCCCCCAGCTGATTTACGATGCCTACAATAATCCCTGCGGGGCTGCCTGGAGGCACAAGATCAGGGTAGTTGCCTGCTTTTCCTTGAGATCCGAGCAGGTAAAATTCAGTGAACTGGGGCTGTATGTTTGAGGTCAGCCAAAGCAATCTGCCTCCGACCAGTAACATGATTACCAGCACGGCGGCCTGGCTGGCCAGGAGCCATTTATCCAGGCGGCTTTTATTGCTCCAGGTTGGAAAAGGAATGCGCCATTTTGGCAGGTAGCGGGTCTCAGGGGGCAGCGAAGCCCGGCGTTTCCAGGCGATGATACACAGGGGAGCAGTCCAGAAGAGCAGAAGCAGGAAGATTGTGACCTGGTTGACCTGCCAGGCAAACGAGGCGATCAACATCAAGGCTCCTGCGATCAAAGGGCTTAGCCCGAGGCTGGCAGTTAATCGCTGCACCTGCCCCAATGAGCCCTGACCAGGGAACACTGCCGTTAGAAAGGCGTACCCCGGGACGAAAAACAGGCTTAGCAGGATGAGGCTGAAATCCAGTATTGGGATTGGCGCCAGGAGGATCAAAAGACCCTCGCCGGCCAGGATGCCCAGGATGATCCATAGATCGTAATCGGTTGTCAAAATCCGCCGAAGATTGGCTGTGTTCATGGGCTATTTTCCAAGCGAAAAAGACATCTTTTGAAACCTGCGCCAAACCGTCATATCGCCTGAAGTATAGATTTTATGCCAGGCGATATCGTTCTCCAGGGCGATGAAGTCATCTGGCGTAAATCGCCCTCCCTGTTGCCAGACCTGGTTATAGACAGCCCTTTCATAAGCAGAAATCCACATGTAGCCAGCATTCGAGAAGACTTGCCTCATGTAGTCTTCTCCATGGCCAAAATGCGCTGGCACCATGGCCTGATAGAAGTTCGGATAATTGCGCAAGAATTTCATGTAATCAGTATAATTTAGCGCCGACTCAAGCTGAAATGTTCGCCAGATGAGATATACGCGCCTGAAATCGTCTGCTTTGTAGTTCACGGTGAATACAACCCCGGCTTGCTGTGCATAACTGAACTGCAGGTTGGAGTAGCCGGTGCGGGGCGAGTCGTAAGAATTCAACATGCCTAAAACGGCGGCTCCAGTTATGGTTATATATAAGACGCCCTGGCTCAGCCAGCGGATCCAGCCTTTCGATTCTTGCAGGCTGAGAAACCAGGTCGCGATCAGAGCAGGCATGATGACGATCGCAATGCTCAGGATACGCAGAGGGCTGTAGCTCGCCATGTTGGTGAATAGGGATAAAACAGAAACCAGACCAAACAGCATGACGAAGGTGGCAATGACCCAGATGTGTAGCGGGATGCTGCGGTTCCGGCGTAATAAGCAATAAATCATCCACAGGAGGGCCAGTCCGACGGGTATCATATAAAGCAATATCTGACCGTAGGTGGAGAAAATCAGCGATAGCACTTTCGCCAATGAAATATTGGCCCGCTGAACACTGTTGGAGAAGAACCTGGCCAGGGAAATTTCGGGAATTAGCAGAATACTTTGGAATAACAGTTGAATCACCCAATTAAACACCCCAAACCTGCCGAACCAGGCCAGCCACGGTACATCCATTAATATGATCAGGTGCGCGATGCCCCTGGGCCGTATCTTGGCATCCGGGGAACGGGTGATCCAGGCAATGATTCCTAGAATCACCAGGATCGCTGTCATAGAAACGACTGCCCATGGGTGGACAAACGGCAGGGCAATCAAAATCAATAACAGTGGAATAGTATAGGCGGTGCTCTTTTTTTGAAACCGGGACAGAACTAACCAGGCAATGAACAAAGGCAGTGAATAGAACGCCAGCTGCATGGGGCGAAAGATCGTTGACCAGGTGCCAAACACCAGGGGCAATCCCAGGCCAACAATCAGGCCGCGCACATGCGGACGGTCATCCAGCGTCCAGGCCATTAGAATCAGATTGGCAAGGTAGTAAACGTAAAAAATTGCTGGAAATAATACGACCGTAGCATTCACCCTCAGGCCAGTAAAGAACGAGAAAGCCGCCGCTAGCAAATGGGCAACCGGATAAAAATTAGCCGCATCGATATGATTGTGGGTCAAAATTGCGTCGACTCTGCTGGTGTGCATGATGCTGTCCCACTGGGTGGTAGCGGCGTAGTCGCGCAAGAAGGGGATGAGGATAATCAAAAGATTGGTGAGGGCAATTAGCAACGCCCCGCGAACCCAGCCATAATGAGGTTCTTTGGTCATTACCTCACCAAACAGGATGCCAAACCCGCAAACCAGAACAGCCGCTAATGAAATCCAGAAGGCTGGGGAATATGCAGCATAGAGATCAGGCTCATAATGACCATCCCCTATGGTGAGTCCTGCCAGCCAGAGGGCAATAGAAAACAAGATCAATCCAGCCAGAAAGATTAACTGGAATAAACGCGATTTGCCCATGCCCTATTTTGGCTTTCTCTTGATATACCCATACCAGTAAACTCTATACCGGTTGTAATAAAAATTGCCAATACTGCGGATGTAATTAAGAAAGGAGGCTACTCTTTCCGTATCTTTCAATTCCCTGGCTCGTGCGCCATATTTGGGGGTGTAGCCGAGAAAGGTTAGCATATCTCCAGCGATATTTTCGAATATTTCGACCTCCCTGGTGGTCAGCTCGGTTTCCCAGGCGTTGATCCTGCTTTTTATTGGAGATTGCCCAACCAGCGCATGAGTTCGCTGGGCAAATACCGGTAGATCTAATCCGTCGCCGTTGACCATTCTGGGCTGGTATTCTATCTCCATGAATTTGCACAGGGATCGCAGGGTTTCCTCTGGCGAACTTACCAGGTCTTCATAGCGCACTCTCAGAATACGTTCAGGGCCATAGAGGCTTTCGGCGGCTAATCCGTGGGAGAGCTTTTCCAGCCAGTAATAGGTCGCCCGGTCCACCGATCCAAACCATCCCAAAGCCATGATTGAGCTGACGACTGCTCTGCCATCACGAACCAGGTGAATCATCTTTGCTCGAGGGAATATCGAGAACAGCGTGGCAGCATATTTCATGTTGCTGGGAGTCTGGTCTACCCACAGGCTGGGGGCTGGCTTTTGATGTTTGTTGCCATATTGCAGCACAATCCATTCAATCAGTTCTGCATAGGTGGTGGGAGAGGACGATTTATCCCAAACAGAGGTATCCAGATTGAGCCCCCAGATTTTGAAGCGTGGGTGGATCTCTATCTTCCTGATTACTTTGAGAGGGTCAATGTTTTGAAGATCACCTTCCCAATGCTGGAGAGTTTCCACCCAGAATAACGCTTCTGGGATACACAGACATTGGCTGTGGGAGCCGAGTTGGGCTCCGAGCATGGTCGTTCCACTGCGTTCGCATCCGCCGATGAAAAGCTGCTGCATAGGCACCAGTCAATTATATTCTAAAACTGCATGGATTAGCGATTATAGGGGGTGGCGAAAAATATGCTAAAATATAACCTCAAAACAACGAGAATAATAATTCGGACAATGAAAATTTCAGTCATCATTCCGGTTTACAATGAGCTAAAAACGATTCAGGAGATACTAAGCCGTGTTGAAGCAACCGGGATCGTGTCAGAAATCGTTGTGGTTGATGATGGCTCTACCGATGGAACGCGCGCCATCTTACAATCTATGAATCATGGCAGTCGGATTGGTGTGCACTATCATGAGATGAACCGGGGAAAAGGGGCAGCTGTTCTGACGGGTTTGCAGCATGTTTCTGGCGATATCATCATTATCCAGGATGCTGATCTGGAATATGATCCAGGTGATTATCAAGCGCTTATTCAGCCATTCTATGACGAGGCAGCCGATATTGTCTATGGCTCGCGGTTTTTGACAGGATCCTTACAAGGTCCATCTTATTGGCATATTGCAGCCAATAAAATGCTCACCTGGTTTACCAACCTGATCTACGGTGCTTCTCTTACGGATGTTGAAACTGGATACAAAGTGTTTCGCCGGAAGGTGATCCAAGAACTGGCGCTGGAGTGCAAACGCTTCGCTTTTGACCCCGAGTTTACTGCCAAAGTATTGAAACGCAAATATTGCATTACAGAGATCCCCATCCGCTATATACCGCGCGGCAGTCATGAGGGTAAGAAAATTACCATCTGGGATGCCTTTGAAGCGGCATGGACACTGATCAAATATCGTTTTGTTGAGTGATTTCTTTATCTGTTATATCACTTGTTGCAGGTAAGGAATCTTCTGAATTAATTTCGTAGTTAAATAGCTCAAGAACAGGACAAGCAAGCTCAACAGCAAGATTGAAAACAGGGGGTCGAGGACGAAGACCTGCAAGCCTAAGAAGCCAATAATGTTGATCCATGCCGGGTGAATTAGATAAATTCCTAGAGTTTGGGAAGATATCTCCTCAACCAATTGCTGAGGCAGGATGGGCTTTCGTAGAGATTGGAGCAGCATGTATACGATAATCGACATTGGTACGACAGTGAAGCTGCGAAGATCATAAAAATACCTGCCAGCCCAGGCGTTGATATTTATCGTAAGCAGATACACACCCACTGCTGTTGCGGCTGCTAACATCAGCGCCAGGAGGAGCAGCCTTCGATCTCGCTCTTTTTCAACGCGATTGCCAAGCAGGTGCCCGGTGATAAAGTATCCCAGGTAGGACAGGAACAGATTTGAGGCCAGTTCTTGGTTCTTGAAGTATAGATCATTCGCCAGGGTATGGATGCAGGAAAATAACAGAAGCAGGATGCATAGCCAAAGCAGTTCACGTTGAGTCAGAACTTGCAGCAGTTTACGAATGAAGGGTGTAAATATATAGATACCCACGATCATGTACATGAACCACATATGGTAATATGGCAGCCCGGTTATTAACTGTTCGAACAGAGTCGCCAACGGTACAGGTTGCCCCAGGCTGACCCCGCGAGCCACCTGCCAGGAGAGATAGAAAATTGTCCAGAAAATTAGGGGAATGAGGATGCGCCGGGCTCTTTTGCGGTAAAAATCCAGTACACTTTCTTCTTTTTTAGATGGATCTAAAAGCAATTTACCGCTGATCATCACGAAAACTGCTGCACCCCACCTGGCGGAGCTATTTACGAAATTGGCGATCCACCAGGCGCCAGTCCCTGCAGTCTCATTATCGAGTATGCCCCACGCCAGCATGTGGATGATAATTACTGCTAATATCGCCAATACTTTGGCGTTATCTATCCAGGCCAGTCTCATCACTTTGCTCCTTGGATGGTTTGTTTTCCCCAGTCTCCTCCAAAATCGTTTGCCAGCACTGCATCACAACCTGGAAAGTATAATGATGGCGGATGTGTTCCTGACCGGCGCGGGCAACTTCAGCCAGGGCAGGGTAGGACAGCGCTTCCTGGATGGCTTGGGCGATGCTCTCTGGTGTCCGATCTGGCAGGATGAAACCAGTCTCCTGGTGTTTGATCAGGTCTGGAATCCCACCCACAGAGGTCGCCAGTACGGGCGTACCGCAAGCCATGGCCTCCATGACAATGTTTGACATCCCTTCCCCGGCGGTAGGCAGAACCAGCAGGCGAAAGTCACTCAAGTGTCGGATTAACTCCTGCTGGTCAGCCCATCCAACATACTCAACGTGTGAATGTTCGGGTTGTCTCAGGGCTTGTAATACATCCGAATGCAATTCTCCCTCGCCCACAATGCGCAGGGCGATACCACGATCCCGAAGTAAAGCGCTTGCCTGCAGCAGTTCCATGATCCCTTTGCCTTTGGACAGCCGGCCAACGAAACCAATTAATCTTGGGCGGTGTTCGAATGGCTGGAGGCTGCGAAAAATATCCAGATCAATATGTGGCGGAGCCAGGCGAACTTTCTTCAGATAAGGTTTTAGTTCTCCCTGTTCGATTTCCTGCCAGGATTCGATCACCAGGATATGTGCCAGATGGCGGTTGATGCCACGCACCCACCGGCGCACGACGACCCATAATTTTCCGACGACTGATTCCCCGAAGATCAGGCGATCGTCAACCATTGTGCCAGTCGGTTCAAAATAGATAATCTTTTTCCCTAAGAGACGTCCCAGCAAAAAAGCCGGGGTGTAGAGCAGATCCAGAAAAATAACGATTACCTGAACCTGCCGCCAGGTTGCCATCACAGCCCAGATAACTTTGAGCCAGATCCAGGCTAATTTGGCAAACCACAGCAGCGTCGACCTAACCGCAGGTTGGAGTTCTTCTCTCCGGTGCAGGGTGGGCAGTTTTCCCAGGCGCTGCACATGGGCAGGCAGCGCACTCAGGTCAATGCGCTGGTCACCCACCACGATGAGTTTATGGCATAACGGCGCCAGGTAGCTGATCAATCGCTGGGAGTGCCTGGCGGGTACCGGAGAGGCGTAAGGTGTGCTCAGGAATAATATCCCAATGGAATCTCGTTTGCTCATCGACTTTTCAAACGCTTTTGCCAGATCGATTGAATAAAAGAGGGGATGTTCATGCCCCGAATATCCTGCTTGATCATGGGATCACAAACCAGCAGAATGGCTCCATATAGTGATCCGGCAATAGCTATCTGGATCAGCACGTGTAAATTCTCAGAGCTTATGATGAATCCAACCATCACCAGGCAGGCAAAAATCATTGGTAGGGTGAGGCGGAGCGGGTAAATCCAGCCGCTCTGACCTAGACCAACCAGGGTTTTGTAGCTGATGATCGCGAAAAGCAGCAGCATGGCCAGCCTGACCAGGTTCAACGCGTGGCTGGCCCCATATCCCCCGGCAGAGGGGATCCAAACCAGACCAATGACCGCGGCTATTGCCATCCCAACAGCCTGGACTGCTGTGCGCTGGCCCTGACGATTGGCAGAGGTGAGCCCATTGGCCAGAGCCTCTCGGACAAAGCCTATCAGCGTGGTCAGGCTCAACAGGCGGATGAATGGCGCGGAGGCTTCGAAACCAGGGCCGTACAAGAAGACTGCAATGGGTTCAGCCAGCAGCCACAGCCCTGCCTGGATGGGCAGGCCAATCAGCAGCATGTAATGGATATTTTTCTGCAGCAGCTGGCGAAAAGCAGATGGCGATTCCGGGTATGCCCGAGACATTTTGGGGTAATAAACATTGGCGAAGATGGCGGCAATCATTGTGGGGAGCAAGCTGATCGTTAGAGCGGCTTTGAAGTAACCAGTTGCCAAATCTCCCTGGAACTGGTTGGTAAAAACTACCAGCAGGTTGGCCGGTTCAGCCAGGAGAATTTGCAAACCAAAAGGGAGCGTTGCCCGAATGATAGAAAAGCTCAAGCTGAGATCGGCGGGGGGCGCGAAGGTGCCAATGTAACGGCGGTAAATATATATACATACCAGCAGGTTGATCATGCGGGCCGCCAGCAAGACCGCCATCAAGATTTCCAGGCTTCTAATTTGGAGGATGAAAACGAAAGACAAGAAAATCGCGGTGGCGATGATTTCCGCCAAGGTAGCCAGGCTGTCGAATTCCATTCTCTCAAATGCCATGAATACCCCGGAGAAGAACATACCCGCTTCACCGATCACCAGCCACAGGCTGGCCAGCAGCAAGAGCCCCAGGTTGCCATCTGAAATGGGGAAAATATGACCAGCGATGTAGATCAGGCCAATTGCCAGGATATTGGCAAAAAACAGCACCAGCAAGCTGGCCGAGACATACCGATGAACGGCTTTTTGGTTTCGGCTGACTTCTCGGATGACCAGGCGCTGCAAGCCCCAATCTGCTACAAACCTGAAAAGCAGCACGAAAGATGTCACTGCCGAAAATTGACCATAGTTTGTCACACCCAGCAGCCGCGCCGCCAGGATCGAGACAAGCGCCATCGAACCCTGGCGGCCCAGCATTGAAATGAACTGCGCGCCCAGGTTTATCGCGGTACGGCGACCCGTGGGCGGAGTTTCATCCTGCGTGCTTTTTCTCTCGGCCTGGATCATTTCATCTCACCACCACACCAGCGCGGATACCAGCCCTTTGAGCACCCAGAATATTGGGTCTAGCACCCAATGCGCCAGGTGATTCAGGGCAGGGCTTTTAACCTGTTCATAGATCAGGCGGTGGGTTGAGAAGCTGAGCAGCTTTCTGTCTGTGATGCGGCGCAGCTGTTGAACCTGCCATCGTTTTTGGAGCACCTCGTTCCAATTCTGGATCATCCAGGCATAAGCCAGGGCTTTGTTCTTCCAATTCTTGCGATCTTTCAGGAAGACAAACCCCCAGCCGATCAGCTCCATCAGCATCAAGGCGGGGAGCAAGATAAACAGCGTTCCCCAATGCAGATTTTTCGTCAGTAAAAGATAACGATTGCGTTCCAGGTAGAAGAGTTTCTGTGGGCTGAACCGCAGACTGTAATCATGATAGACAACTGAATCGGGCACATAGACGCAGCGATAACCTGCCAGCCTGGCGCGCCAGGATATATCTGAATCTTCGACATACAGAAAAAACGGCGCATCGAACCCGCCGATTTTCTCAAAAACCTCTTTCTTGATCGCAAATGCAGCCCCATGAATGGCGCCCACTTCTTCCTGTTGGGTAAATAGTTGGTTCTGCTTGCCGACACCCCGGCACTGCCCAATACCGGTCAGGTGAATCTGCAGGCCGCAGGCGCTGATGCTGGAGGTCTCATCAAAATGTAGAATTTTTGGTGTTGTCAATCCGATCTGTGAATGATCTATCAGAGTTGAAATGAGCGGTTTCTGCCAGTTTTGAGTGACCACGGTATCAGGATTTAGAAAAATCAGATAGTCGCCCCTGGCGTGGCTGGCGCCGTGATTATTGCCGTGCCCAAACCCCAAGTTTTCATCGCAGTGGAGATAAATTACATCTGGGAATTTGGATTTCACCATCTCATGGCTGCCATCCGTAGAGGCGTTGTCGACAACAATAATTTCTGTATCCTCCAGGCTGTGCTCGTTAAGTGAATGCAGGCATCTCTCCAGATCCTTGCGGTGGTTGTGAACAACGATGATGATAGATATTTGCATAAGATCGCTACCAGGATGGAGTCATCAGCAATTTTATCATTGGTATAATTTAAAACAGGAGCAGCAGAGTAAATCTATGACCATCAAAACGGTTTCGTTACCTTTATCCACCCGCGGCAACACCGATGTCCAAGACATTACTGCTCAAGTTAGTCAGATAGTTGCGCAGAGCAGTTTGCAGAATGGCATTGTCACGATTTTCTGCCCCTCCTCTACCAGCGCCCTGACCACGATCGAATTTGAGCCAGGTGCAGTCAGCGACCTGCGCCGTTTGTTTGATGAGATTATCCCGGCTAACCGCCCTTACGCGCATGACGCGGCCTGGGGGGATGGTAATGGTCACAGCCACGTGCGGGCGGCGCTGCTTAAACCCTCTTTGACAATCCCCTTTGTCAATGGACGCTTGACTCTGGGCACCTGGCAGCAGATTATTTATGTGGATTTCGATAATCGTCCCCGCCGCCGGGAACTTGTCTTGCAGGTGATGGGGGAGTAAGCTACTGCTCTGGGACCGGCCACAGCCGGATGGTAGCATCATCCGAGGCCGAGGCGACCAGCTCTCCCTGCGGCGAAAAAGCGACGCTTTGCACTGGGCCGGTGTGCCCCACGAAGATCAGAACCGGGAGATTTTGAATATTTTCTCCATCAAACACCCATAGCCGCACGGTGGCGTCATGGGATGCTGAAACCAGCCATTCCCCATTGGGCGAAAAGGCTAACCCGGTGATGGCGGTGGCATGATTTTTTAGCACTTGCAGCAGGGCGCCGTCTTTGATATCCCACACACGCATCGTCCCGTCGGCGTACCCGCTCACCAGGCGGGAGCCATCAGGCGAGAAGACCAGGCTGGTTGCAGCCAAAGTGGTCGCTTTCAGGCGGTGCAGCCATACCCCGCTCAAGCTGCGTAATCGTACTGAGCCGTCTGCTTCTGTCCAGGCTAATTTATTCCCATCTGGTGAAAATGAGATGCTGGTCAAGGTGGTCATACCCTCGTCGATGGTCTGGACAGGTCTTCCATCAGAGACGCGCCACAGTCGAACGGTGAAATCTTCGCTGCATGAGACTATTTGTTTTTCGTCCGGAGAAAATGCCAGGTCAGTTATCCAGCCAGCATGGCCCTGCATGGTTCGCATCAAACTCCCATCCGATACCCGCCAGATGCGCAGCAGTCCATCGGTAGACCCGGTTGCCAGAAGTGCTCCGCTCGGCGAGTAATTGAGGGTCAGGATAGGGAAGGGATGACCATGCATGGTGCGAAGCAGGCTGCCGTCTTTTACCCGCCACAGGCGTAAGGTATCATCTACTGAACCAGAGGCCAGCAGGCTGCCATCGGGTGAGAAATCCACGCTCCATATTTTGGCTGTGTGGCCTTTCAGGGTGAAAATCGAGCTTTGCTCGATGATGGCAGGGGTAGGCGTCTGCAGACATTCCGGCGGCGGGGTGGGCAGGGGAAGCTGCTGTTCGCGTTGATTGTTGTCTTCATCGCTTTCATCAACCTGGTTGGTCGCGTCTACTCGCACCAGTACTTTTATCGAGTTGTTTTGCGTGGCTCCTTCGGTGGGCACATACAGCGTGGCTGTTTGTCCAGGCAGCAGCCATGTGTCGATCGTTTGCCAGGAGGCGTTGATCTGAATAGCAAATGGTTTGGCGTTTCCCTGACCTCGGTTGACTATTTCCACTACGATCTCTAATGGACCGTTGAAAGGCGAACAGATATCAAGTGTGTCAGATTGTATCGTGATATTTTGGATCGCCAGATCAGGAAGAAGAGTAGGGGTGCTGGTGGGTGGAAGTGTCGCCGGAGGGGTTGAAGAGGGGATCACAGGGGTGATATCGGTTTTACATGCCGTGAGCATTAAAACAAACAACGCCATGACCATTCCAAAAAGGTGACAGTTGCTGGCCTTCTTGTTTATCATGGCGTTGAGATCGGTAGAAGTGGAGTTATAGCGTTATTTGGTTTTCCCGCGCACGCATGGCATTGAAGGCGGCAATGGAAACCTCCAGAATGTGCAGGTCCGGTTCGCGCGTGGTCAGGTTCTGGAGGGCCAGGTTGGGTTTGACAAGCCAACGCACTACGGGCGAATCGAGATGTCTGGCGGTCCAGCGAATGTATTCATAAGCCAGACCTGCCAGCACGGGGAGCAGCAGTACCCGGCTGACCAGCCGCCAAACAGTGGGCAGAGGGCCAAGCAGGCTGAACACCAGCACAGAAAGCAGCACCAGGGTGAGCAGGAAAGCAGTCCCGCAGCGCGTGTGCTCCCGGGAGAATTTGGACACATTTTCGGGGGTGAGTTCAACACCGGCTTCAAAGGCGTTGATGGTTTTGTGTTCGGCGCCGTGATACATGAACACGCGCTGGATATCTGGCATGCGACCAATGATCCAGATATAGCCAACCAGCAAGGCCAGACGCACCAGGCCTTCGAGCAAGTTGCTCCACCAGGCATTAAAGCCGAGCAAGCGCTCGCCGAGCTGACCGATGGCTGCAGGCGCCAGCATGAATAGGCCGATGCCAATAGCTAGCGAGATTGCTACTGTTCCGTAGAGTGCGGCGCCTTCTAGCTGCTCATCTTCTCCACTTTGTACGTTCGCCGAGATAGTCAGGGCGCGCATCCCCAGCCCCAGTGAATCCCACAAGGTGATCAAGCCACGTAGAAAGGGGATTTTGATAATCTTGCTTTTATAAAGTCCGGACAGGGGTTCGGATTGGACGACGATCTGATTATCGGGGGCGCGCATGGCAATTGCCACGCTTTCAGCCCCGCGCATCATCACGCCTTCAATCACAGCCTGTCCACCGTAGGAAGGTAATCTCTCTGTCATGTGTTGATTGTATGGGTATATTGGTCGTTCGTCAACCCTGTATGAGAAAACGCTAAGATGCTTTCCAGTTCATCCTCACGCACCCACGAATACCAGGAAGCGGATGATCGCTTCGATGCCTCGATAGAAGGTGGGCAGATGGATTTTTTCGTTGGGGGCGTGTAGATTGTCATCCGGGAGGCCAAAGCCGGTCAATACGGACTCAATGCCCAGGATTTTCTGCATCTGACCGACCACTGGTACGCTGCCTCCCTCACGCCGGAACAGAGGCCGTTTTCCCCAGGTCGCTTCTAATGCCTGGCTCATGGCCACAACACCCGGGATATGGCGGTCACTGATCGAGGCGGGACCGCCTGCCATCTTGAGCAGTTCCCAGCGCACTGTTGGCGGAGCATGCCTCTCCAGGTATTGGGTTAGCTGATGGTGCACCTCTTCTGGGTCCTGGTCGGGTACTAGCCGCATGGATATTTTTGCCATCGCCTTGGCGGGCAGAACGGTTTTCGAGCCTTCGCCGGTGAAGCCGGAGAGCAGGCCATTGATTTCTAAAGTGGGACGGGCGCCCACCCGCTCGGCGACGGTATAGTCCGCTTCGCCAAAGAGGGCGGGAGCGCCGGTCTGCTGGCGATAGAATTCATCATCCATAGGCAGGCGAGCGAGTTCCTGCCGTTCTTCAGCGCTGATCGATCGCACTCGATCATAGAAACCTGGCAGCGTCACTCTGCCCTGAGCATCATGCATCCCGGCTATCAATTCACACAGCACCTGGGCCGGGTTGTGGACTGCGCCGCCGAATATGCCGGAGTGTAGATCATGATCCGGCCCGCTGATGCGCAGTTCAAAATATGCCAATCCCCGCAATCCATAGGTGATAGTAGGCACTTCTGCGCCGATCATGCCTGTATCCGTGTTCAAGGCATAATCGCAAGCCAGCAGGTCGCGATGTGTGCGGATGAATTCATCCAGGTTTGGTGATCCGACCTCTTCTTCACCTTCGATGATGAATTTAATATTTACTGGCAGTTCGCCTGTGCGCGCCAGGGCTTCGGCTGCCTTAATCGTGATCATCACCTGCCCCTTCATGTCTGAAGCGCCGCGCCCGTACAAATTTTCACCCCGCACGGTCGGTTCAAATGCTGGGCTGTGCCACAATTCCAGGGGTTCAGCAGGTTGGACATCGTAATGACCGTAAATTAAAACGGTCGGTTTATCGGCGCCAGCTCCCAGGTATTCGCCGAAGACGACCGGGTGACCGGCGGTGGGAAAAACGGATACATTTTTCATCCCCAGGTTGCGCAATTGATTGGCAACCCATTGGGCTGCCCGTTGGATATCCGCCTTGGCTTCCGGGGCGGTGGACACAGAGGGAATCCGCACAAATTCTATAAATTCTTGCAGAAAGCCTGCGCGATTTGCCCGAGCGTATTCAAGAGCGGCATTCAAGTGTTCTGTCATGAAATTTCTCCTTGATAGAGGTTTATTATGCCATTGATCTTACCTGGTTCGTTCTTCTTGCACCGGCGATGGCACAGCTGGATGGCTCATCGACACAAAGACCAGGTAGCATACTGTCAGGAAAGCGGTGAAAAGGATCGTAAAGCCAAAAAAGCGCATGTTATCGAAAGGATTGATCAGCCTGACCGCGATATCGGCCAGGATGCTTTTCGGATGAAATAATATATCCCAACTATTCCAGCGTTCAAAGCGGCCCAGGTAGATGCCGAGACCGCTCAAACTGAGCGCCACGGCAACGAACAGCCAGCTTACCAGCCAGCCCAGATGGGCTTTTACCAGCTCCTGCATGGTGCGCAGCGAGGCGATTGCCAGGAAGACCCCTGTCCAGGAAAAGGAAGCCAGGAGCAGAATATCGTACCACAGCGGGATGCCCTGGCGCGGCGTCAGGTGTAAGAAATCCGTCACCAGGTAGGGAGCGTTCGGGAAGAAGGCCAGCCAGATGACTCCTGGGAAGAATGCCAGCCACCAAAGCCGGGGCAAAACCCGGCTGAGTAATGCTGAAATCATGCTGAAGATATAGGGTATCCAGGCCAGGAATAGATTCCACACCAGGTTGGCATAAACCACTCTGGAGCCGCTGTATAGCACTCTGCCGATATAGATGCTGAGCGCCAGGAGGCTGGAGAGCACGATGGGGTAGAATGCCTGGCTGAGAAAAAAACGGTGGATTCGAAGCAGCATTTGAAACATGGTATCCTGATTGCTGCATAGCAGCAACGCGGCGTTATTATAACTGAAGTTAATACCCCTGCCAGGCGATTTCCATGTTAAAATAAGTTGCGGTGAGTTGCACCGCTACTGGATCGGTGGTCGTCGCGGGTTTTATCTGCGGCGGCGTCGGGCAGGTCTGGCCTCAAGCTCTGACCTCCTGAAAACCGGGACCTGGCCCGTCGAAAAGCGCCTCCGTTCTAATCCCAAGAATAAAGGGTATCGCGCCGATCCATGGCTATCTGGCAAAATTATCATCTCGCCCAAACTGTCTCGGATGCCTTACAGGCATTAGCTGACGCTCCAGGCGAAGCACGTCTGGTGGCCGGCGGCACCGACTTTTTGCTGGATTTACAGCAAGGTCGCCATCCACCTGTCCACACCCTGGTGGATATCACCCAAATCTCAGAAATGAACACCCTGGAAATGCGCCAGGGGCAGTTATACATCGGCGCGGCGCGCCCACTGAACCAGATTGTTGATTCTCCGCTGGTGTATTTGCACGCGCGGGCTTTGAACGAATCGGCTGGCTTGATCGGCGGGCCGCAAGTGCGCAACACGGCTACCCTGGGTGGGAATGTCGCCCACGCCCTGCCTGCCGGCGATGGGACAATCTCACTACTGGCGCTGGATGCTCAGGCGGAGATTGCCAGCGCGTCGGGGCGGCGCCGCGTGCCGGTGAGTGAGTTATTCCTCGGGCCGGGGCGTTCTGCCCTGGATCCACGTCGCGAGCTGTTGGTGGGCTTTTACCTGCCTGCTGTTCAACCCGGGCAGGCTTCCGCTTTCCGCCGGGTGATGCGCCCGCAAGGGGTGGCGATTGCTATTCTCAATATGGCTGTGTGGCTGGAAAGATGGCAGGATCGCATCCAGCGGGTGCGCATCTCTATTGGGCCTGCCGGCCCCGTCCCACTGCGCCTAAAAGAGACGGAGGCCGTATTAAATAATCAAAAGCCCGATGAGCATGTCCTTACTCAGGCAGTGGAAGCATTGCTGAGTGAGGCGCACTTCCGCACCAGCCCGCATCGCGCCACCGCGCAGTATCGCCAGCGCATTGCAGCTACACTCCTGCACGAGACACTGACTCTCGCCTGGCAGCGCACTTATGACCATCCGCAAGCCCAGTTTACTGGTGAATAAAGCGAGCAGATTATGGAACTGATTGTTAACGGTGAAAAGATCATCCTAGACCCTCTCCCCGGTGAAATGCTTGTCGATTTACTGCGTGAGCGTTTACACCTGACTGGCACCAAGGTGGGCTGCAATGAAGCCGAATGCGGCGCCTGCACGGTGCTGGTGGATGGTGAACCTGTGCTCTCTTGCACTTATCCAGCGGCAAAAGCAGCGGGAAAACAGATTGTCACTGTCGAAGGGCTGGCCTCCCTGACCCCGGTTCAAGAACCTCCGTCTGGCGAGGCGAGCGCGGAGGTGATCCCTCCGGCCATGATCCCTACGATTGATGGAGAATGGTCTCACCTGCACCCATTGCAGCAGGCCTTTGTCCTGCATGGCGCGGTGCAGTGCGGTTTTTGCATCCCCGGTCAGTTGATGACGGCTTGCGCCCTGCTGAAGCGCAACCCGGATCCGAGCGAAGCCGAAATCCGCCATGCGTTGAAGGATACCCTCTGCCGCTGCGCTGGCTATCCGACCATAATCCGCGCCGTCCAGGCGGCTGCGCAGTCCATCCGCACGGGTCAGCCTGTTGCGCCGCCGGAAGTAGAACCTTCTAAGGATGCTCAAACGGTGGTGGGAACGCTTCAAATTCGCCCGGATGCAATCGAGAAAGTTAATGGGCGGGCCCGCTTTACCGATGATATCCAATTTCCTGGGATGCTGCACGCGCGGGTGAAACGAGCAGGCATCCCACATGCCATCGTCAAGCGGGTGGATGTTTCCCGGGCGCGCCTCCTGCCAGGTGTAGCGGCTGTGCTGACCGCCGAGGACATTCCTGGGGAGCATAATCACGGCCTGGTGATCTTTGATTGGCCCATCATGGTGGGTGTGGGCGAACGGGTGCGCTATGTGGGGGATGCGGTGGCGATTGTGGCTGCCGAAACCTGGCAGATTGCTTCCGATGCACTGGATTTGATCGAGGTGGAATACGATCCACAGCCGGTGATCAGCGATCCGGTGCAGGCGCGCCGCCCGGATGCGCCAACCCTGCATTCAGCCGGCAACTTGCTCAAGCACATTAAGGTGCGCAAAGGCGATATGGAGCAAGGTTTTGCCCAGGCAGAGGTAATTTTGGAGCATACCTTCCATACGGTCAGCACGGATCATGCTTTCCTGGAACCGGAATGCAGCGTTGCAAACCCGGTTGGGGAGCGAATGGAAATCTACGTCGGTTCGCAGATTCCCTATGCCGACCGAAACCAGGTCGCTCGAGCGCTGGGTTGGCCGGATGAGCGTGTGCGGATCGTTGGCCAGCTGATGGGCGGCGGTTTTGGCGGCAAGGAAGACATCACCGGACAGATCCATGCTGCTTTGCTGGCAAATGCTACCGATAGGCCAGTGAAACTGCTTTTTGACCGCCACGAAAGCCTGCTGGTGCATCCCAAACGCCACGCCACCCAGATCCGGGTGAAGATTGGCGCCAAACGGGATGGGCGCTTGACTGCAGTGGAGACTGAGCTGTACGGTGATACCGGCGCGTATGCCTCGTTGGGCGAGAAAGTGCTGACTCGCGCCACCACCCATTCCTCTGGCCCATACGAGATGCCCCATGCCAGGGCAGATTGCTATGCCATGTACACCAATAATCCCCCGGCAGGCGCTTTTCGAGGCTTTGGCGTCACGCAGTCAGCCTTTGCTGTAGAAAGCATGATGGATATGCTGGCGGAGAAGCTGGGCATCGATCGGGTTGAACTGCGCCGGATGAACGCTCTGCGGGTGGGCAGCGTCACCAATACGGGGCAGACCTTGACAGAAAGCGTCGGGCTTTTGGAGTGCATCGATCGCGTCACCGCAGAAATGCAGCGGTTGGGCGGGGATCATCCATTTGCCTCTCGCCAGGTTGAAGGCGCCCCCCATCTGCGACGCTCCTGGGGCTTTGCGGTGGGGTTCAAGAACACCGGGCTGGGCGGCGGCGCTCCAGACAAGGCGGGCGCCGAGGTTGAGCTGTATGAAGATGGCATGGTGGAAGTGCGGACTGCCTCAGCTGAGCTTGGGCAGGGCCTGGTGACGGTGCTGCAGTTGATCGTAGCAGAGGAGTTCAACCTTGCCCCGGGTAGGGTGCGTGTGCTGATGATGGACACCGACCTGACCCCGGATGGAGGCCCGACCACCGCCTCTCGCCAGACTTTTGTGACTGGCAATGCGGCTCTGCATGCCGCTCGAGCCTTGCGCCAGGCTATTTGCACTACCCTGGCCGAAAAATTCGACCAGCCGCCAGAAAATATCCGTTTTGTGGAAGGCCTGGCTCAGGTGGATGGTCACTCTGTCCCACTTGGGGAAGTAGTGGGGTTGATGCGCGCCGAAGGCCGCGAGCCGCGTGTGCTCTATGAGTATTGGGCGCCTGCCACCCAACCGCTGGGGCAGGGCGGGGACATGCACTTTGCCTACTCTTTCTCGGCCCAGGCGGCTGAAGTTGAAGTAGATACCCGCACAGGCCTGGTGCGAGTCCTGCGGATAATCGCTGCTCATGATGTTGGTAAGGCGATTAATCCCCTCGGTTTGCAGGGCCAGGTGGAAGGTGGGGTGATGATGGGTCTGGGCAACGCTTTAACCGAGCATTTCATCGTCGAGGAAGGGCGGGTGTTTACCGACCGCCTGGCAAGATATCGCATCCCGTCGATCGCGCTTGCCCCTGAGATTACCTCGTTTATTGTCGAGCATCCGGTTTCCGCCGGGCCGTATGGAGCTAAGGGCGTTGGTGAAATTGTCAGCATCCCGACCACGCCCGCCATAACCAACGGCATCTACAACGCCGTGGGGGTGCGCATCGACCGCCTCCCGGTGGACCAAGAAGAAATTATTCGCCAGCTTTACGGAGGCCGGGATGGAGGATGATCTGGCGCCGCGCTGGCTGCACTGGGCGCGCGAGATCCAGGCGCTGTCGCAGACGGGCGCTCACTACGCGGTCAATGATTATCAGCGCGAGAGATATCACCGCCTGAGTGCGATTGCTGCGGAGATGGTCGCTGCCCATACTGGCCTCGAGACGCCCACACTGGTGGGTATTTACAATCTTCAGACTGGTTATGCTACCCCGCGCGTGGATGTGCGCGGGGCTGTTTTTTATGAGAACAAGTTGCTGATGGTGCGCGAACGCTCCGATGGGGGTTGGACCCTGCCGGGTGGGTGGGCAGATGTAGGTGATATCCCCTCTCAGGCCGCGGAGCGGGAAGTCTGGGAAGAGGCGGGTTTTCATGTCAGGGCCCGAAAAGTTATTGGCGTGTATGATGCCAACCGGGTTGGCCCGCTGGATCTGTTCCACGCCTTCAAGCTGGTCTTTCTGTGCGATATTATTGATGGGCAGGCCCGGCCCAGCTCGGAAACAAGCGAGGTGGCGTTCTTTGGGAGCGAAGAGATTCCGGCGCATCTCTCGGGGGAGCGCACCCAGCCGCGCCAGATCCGGGACGCCTTCGCAGCCTTGAAAAACCCGGATTGCGCCACTTTTTTTGATTGAGGAGAACGATTATGCTGATTACCAATGCCACCCTGATCACCTGGGATGACCCCAATCAAGTTCTGGAAGATCATGCGGTTTATCTCCAGGATGGTTTGATTATCGAGTTTGGCCCTCAAGCTGAGATGCTGGAACGCTATCCGCAGGCCGAGCGGCTGGACGCTCACGGCCAGTATGTCATGCCGGGCAACATCTGCGCCCACACCCATTTTTATGGCGCCTTTGCGCGCGGGATGGCCATTCCGGGCGCGCCGGCCAAGGATTTCCCCGAGATTTTACAGAAGCTGTGGTGGCCGCTTGACCTGGCCTTGACGGAAGAAGATGTGCGCCTCTCGGCGCTGGTGATGCTGGCTGAAGCGATCAAGCATGGCACGACCACCTTGATTGATCATCACGCCTCGCCCAATGCCATCGCAGGTTCGTTAGATGTGATCGCCGATGCGGTGGACCAATCCGGTTTGCGCAGCGTGCTGTGTTATGAGGTCACGGATCGTAATGGGCCGGCGGGCGCGAAAGCTGGGATTGATGAAAATGTGCGTTTCATCCAGCGTACGCAGCGCGAGAAGGTTGCTGGAGGGCGTGTTGCCGCTACTTTCGGCTTGCATGCCAGCCTGACCCTCAGCGAAGCTACTTTGGAGGCCTGCCGGCAGGCTGTTCCGGCGGGATTTGGCTTTCATATCCATGTAGCAGAACATGAAGTGGATCAATACGACAGCCTGGCGAAGTGCGGGCAGCGTGTGGTGGATCGGCTGCACCGCCATGGGATGCTGGGCCCACGTTCCATTGTTGTCCACGCCGTGCATGTGGATGCTCGTGAGATCAACCTGCTGGCCGAATCTGGCACCTGGGTGACGCACCAGCCGCGCTCGAACATGAATAATGGCGTGGGTGTGCCCCAGGTGGAGAGCATGCTGCGCGCCGGGGTGGATGTCTGCCTGGGGACAGATGGCTTTACTTCTACCATGTGGGAAGAATGGAAATTCGCCTATCTGCTGCACAAGGTTTGGAACCGCGATCCCCGTCGTATGCCGGGGGATAAAATTGTAAGGATGGCTGTTTACAACAATGCCAGGCTGGCGGGGAGCTTCTTCCCAGGCGCGCCCCTGGGTGTGCTGACCCCAGGAGCGCATGCCGACCTGATCTTTGTGGATTATCATCCGCATACCCCGCTCACCGTTGGCAACCTGCCCTGGCAGATTATTTTTGGCTTTCACGAAAGCATGGTGACCACCACTATGGTTGCTGGTAAGCTGTTGATGCGCGATCGCCAGCTGTTGACCCTGGATGAGGCGGAGATTGCCGCCCAGGCGCGCCAGCAGGCGCCAAAGGTCTGGAGTCGTTACCAGGCACAATTTTTTTGATGATCTATTTATTCTAAGGAGATCTATGTCCCCCGATACAAATTCATCTCTCCCGATCATAGCCATCCTGGGAGGCACCGGTAAGGAAGGCACTGGATTAGCTATGCGTTGGGCCAGTGCAGGCTATTCGATTATTATCGGTTCACGACAGTTGGAGAAGGCCCAGGCCACAGCCGCTGATCTGAATGCCCGTTTAGGTATGAATACGGTCACTGGTGTGGAGAACTCCCTTGCTGCTCGCCGCGCCGACATCTGCGTGCTGACGGTTGTGCAGGAGGCCCACCAGGCTGCTCTGGAGGGCTTGAAAGAAGCGCTGCAAGGCAAGATTCTTGTGGATGCCACCGCGCGGGTGGATTTTCGTGACCCTCGGCCTCCTGCTCCGCCTTCTGCCGCCCGGCTTGCCCAGGATATCCTCGGCTCCGGGGTGCGCGTCGTAGCTGCATTCCAGAATGTCCCGGCGCATGCTTTGAAGAAGAATTTAGGCCAATCCCTGGAGACCGATGTGTTGGCGTGCGCGGACGACCCCGAAGCAGCCCAGGCAGTGATCCGCCTGGCTGAGGCGGGCGGGATGCGCGCTTATTACGCTGGCGGGCTGGACAATGCCATCGTGGTAGAAGGACTGACCTCCATCCTGATCAGTCTTAATAAACAGTATGGGACGAAGACTGCCAGTATAGGCATTACAGGTATTCATCCGGCGTGACCCTGATTCTGACCCCTCTGCCTGGAATCCCGCTCGTCCGCCAGGGCGACAACCTGGCGCAGTTGATTCTGCTGGCTTTAGACCGGGCAGGACTGGCTTTGCAGGATGGTGATATTCTGGTCCTGGCGCAAAAGGTTGTCTCCAAGGCGGAGGGTCGGCTGGTCAACCTGGAGCAGGTGACGGCCTCACCTGCTGCCATTGGGCTGGCTGAACGCGCCCAGAAAGACCCGCGTCTGGTGGAGCTGATCTTGCAGGAAAGCCAGCAGGTCCTGCGAGTGCGCCCTGGGACGATTATTGTCGAGCACCGTCTGGGATTCATCTGTGCCAGCGCCGGGATCGATCATTCAAATGTCGAGCCAGCCTCAGATTCGCGAGAAGACAGTCATCCTGAAGCCTGGGTGCTGCTGCTGCCCGAAGACCCAGATGCCTCTGCCCAGGCGATCCGCCAGCAATTGGAAGAAGCCAGCGGGGCGCGCCTGGGTGTGCTGATCATCGATTCGCATGGGCGCGCCTGGCGCTTAGGCACGGTGGGAGTTGCCATTGGTATTGCCGGGCTGCCCGCGCTGGTGGATTTACGCGGCGCCCCCGATCTGTTCGATTTTCGTCTGCAAATCACCCAGGTGGGGGCTGCCGATGAACTGGCTGCTGCTGCCTCTCTGGTGATGGGCCAGGCGGCTGAAGGCACTCCAATTATTCATGTGCGGGGCTTCCCGTACCCTTTGCGTGAAGCTGCCCTGGTGGAATTGATACGTCCAAAGGAGCAAGATCTGTTCCGATGATTCAGGATGCGGATTTCTGGGAGTATTTAGATCGCCTGGTCGCCGAAAGCCGGGTTGTGATTGACCGGCCGCGTCTCTCTCCCCATCCGCGTTATCCCAACCTGATCTACCCGCTGGATTATGGTTATCTGCAGGCTACGACTGCCATTGATGGCGGCGGGATCGATGTTTGGCTGGGTTCACTGCCGGAAAGGCGCCTGGCGGCTCTGGCGCTGACCGTTGACCTGGAAAAGCGTGACGCTGAAATTAAGCTTTTGCTGGGCTGCACTGCAGATGAGACACAGGTGGTGATGGACTTCTTGAACGGGGCCAGTATGAGAGCTTTGTTGGTTCGCCGCGAAGCTGAGCTGGACTTTTTGCGCACGCGGCGTTCGGTGCGCTGTTTCCTAGCCAGGCCTGTCTCACGTACGATCCTGAAACGTCTTATTGAAGTGGCCACATGGGCGCCCTCGTCCCATAACTGCCAGCCCTGGCGTTTTGCAGTTCTAACGGATCCTCAGGCCAGGTCACGTCTGGCCCTGGCGATGGGAGTGGAGTTCAGGAATGCTTTATTGGCGGATGGTCTCTCGGAAAACGAGGCCGACAGGCAGGTCGAGCACTCGCTCGCCCGCATTCAAGAGGCTCCGGCGGCAATCCTGCTCTGCCTGGATACCAGCCAGGGTGCTCCCTACCCGGATCGGGTGCGCCAGAGAGCCGAATATCTGATGGGCGTGCAAAGCGTTGCCCTGGCAGGAGGGCATATTTTGCTGGCTGCACATCTCCTGGGATTGTCTGGGGTCTGGCTTTGCGCTCCAATCTTTGCCCCCGAGGCAGCCAACCAGGCATTGGCTTTGCCCCCCACCTGGCAGCCGCAGGGGCTGCTCCTGGTGGGCTATCCGGCAAAAACGCCTCCGAAGAGCGTACGCCGGCGAGAGACAGATATCGCCCTGTTCTTTGAGGAGCAAGGCTCTTAAGGGCCGGGCAGCTATGAAACCAGCCTCATTCCCTGTAGTGGCTCTGGCGGGCGGCGTGGGCGGCGCTAAACTGGCGGAAGGCCTCGCCCAGGTTATCCAACCGGAGGACCTGACCATTATTGTCAACACCGGCGACGATTTTGAACACCTGGGCCTCACCATCTGCCCCGATTTGGACACGGTGTGCTACACCCTGGCGGGATTGGCTAATCCGGCTACAGGCTGGGGCCGGGCGAGTGAAACCTGGCAAGCCCTGGAGACCATCGGTGAATTGGGCGGGCCAACCTGGTTCCGTCTTGGCGACCGCGACCTGGGGCTGCACCTGGAGCGCACCCGGCGCAAGCGGCAGGGGCAGCCCCTCAGCCAGATCACGGCGCATCTCTGCCGGGCCTGGAATATTGGCGCTGCTGTTCTACCGATGAGCGATGACAGTGTGCCCACCTGGGTGTATACTACCGAGGGCGAATTGCCCTTTCAAGAATATTTTGTGCGCCGGCAGTGCCGCCCCCAGGTGACAGGTTTCCGTTTCGGGAATGTGGAGCAGGCTCATCCTGCCCCAGGTGTGGTGGAGGCGCTGCAGCGGGCCAAACTGGTGGTCATCTGTCCATCTAATCCCTGGGTAAGCATCGATCCAATCCTGGCAGTGCCTGGAATCCGGGAGACTTTGCCATCGGCGTGTGCAGTTGCTGTTTCGCCGATCATTGGCGGTAAGGCTGTCAAAGGCCCGGCGGCTAAAATGTATGCTGAATTAGGTATTCAGCCCAGCGCGCTGGCTGTGGCGCATCACTATGGTGATTTGCTGGCTGGTTTTATCGTCGATAAGGTAGATGCTGAACAGGCTGGCGAAATTCAGACTTCAGGCCGGCATGTTTTGGTAACGGATACGTTGATGACGACTGCCCAGGATCGGGCGCGTCTGGCAAAGGAGGTGATCGCTTTCGGTTCTTCATTCAGCAGATAGCTTATGGCCGATAGCAAATCTGCGGAGCGTCAATTCCAGCCGAGACTATTGGCCCTTATTGAGTAGTTATCGATGAAGATTACCATTCCTTAGAAAGGATGATGTTTCAATGACCTTGTGGGCGATTGTCCCAGTCAAGCCCTTACGCTGGGGGAAATCCCGCCTGGCGGAGGTGCTCACGCAGGATGAACGCACCGATTTGAACCGCCGCCTGTTGGCGCATACCCTGGATACCCTGACTGCCCTGCCAGAGATCGAACGGATTCTGGTGATCAGCCGGGATCAGGCAGCCCTGGCGCTGGCGCGCGAATATGGGGCGCGTACGATTCAAGAAAATGGCGCGCCCAGATTGAATGTGGCTCTAACGCGAGCTACGATCGTTGCCAAGAATTACGCCACACGTGGTGTTTTGATACTGCCTGCCGACCTGCCGCTGATCACTCCAGAAGATATCCGCGCCATGCTGGATCGCGCTCGCCGGCCGCCTGTTGTTGTCGTGGCTCCTGATCGCCACCGTCGCGGCACCAATGCCTTATTGGTCTGCCCAGCTGGAATGATCGAGTATGAGTTTGGCGCGGGTTCATTCAAGCGGCACTGCCAGCGCGCTTTGCAAGCAGGGGCGCGCCTGGAAATTTGCGAGCTGCCCTCCCTGGCCCTGGATATGGACCTGCCAGAAGATTTGCAGATGGTCAGCGAGAAGCTTGAGGGGATTGGAAGCTAAGATTAATTTATCACCGGGGCAAGGATAGAACAAGCCCTATTCTTGCCCCCAATTCTTCAGGAGGATGTATGCCCGAACGAGTTGCCCTTTACCTGCAAGATGCACATGATCTGCGCGACGGATTGGATTACGTGCGCTACGCTGAACAGCACGGTTTCGAAGCCGTCTGGCAGGCGGAATCGCGCCTGGTGCGCGATGCCATCGTGCCAATGGCGGCATACGCGGCGGTTACGCAGCGGCTCAAGGTTGGATCAGGGGTGATCAACAACTGGACCCGCAACATCGGCCTGCTGGCGGCGACTTTCTTGACCCTGGATGACCTGGCCCCGAATCGCATTATTTGCGGGATTGGCGCCTGGTGGGACCCGCTGGCCCGAAATGTCGGTATTGAAAGGCGCAAGCCGCTGACGGCGATGCGCGAAACTGTGGAAGTGCTGCGGCGCTTGCTCAACATGGAACATGTCACCTTCCACGGTGAATTTCATCATGTTGATGGGATTGAACTGGATGTGGTGCATGGACGGCGAGAACCGCGCCATGTGCCGATCATGATTGGAGCTACGGGCGATAAGATGATGGAATTGACCGGCGAGATCGCCGATGGCGCAGTGCTGAACTACTGCGTACCGCCGGAATATAATGACAATGCCTTGGAACTCCTGGAGGTTGGAGCAAAACGCGCCGGCCGGAAAATGGATGAAATTGATCGGCCGCAGCTGGTGGTCTGCTCGGTCGACTATGATCATGATCGCGCTATTGATACAACCCGCGAACTGCTGACGCAGTACCTGGCTCAGCAGCCTCATATTGCCAAGGCTTCAGGGGTATCGATGGATGTGGTAGCTGAAATCCAGTCCATCCTGGGTTGGCCCGCCACCAAGGAGCAGATTCGCAAGGCTAAACACCTGGTTCCCGAACAACTCATCTACCGCATCACCGCTTCTGGCACTCCAGAAGAGGCGCGGACCAAGGTGGAGGAGTACAAAAAACACGGCTGCACCTGCCCAATCCTGTATCCTGTGGGCGGAGATGTCCGGCTGCTTATTGACACGTTTGCACAGGCTTAGCGGATTTATTCTCTGAACGGCAGGTATAGCTCCAGCACCTGCTCCAGGATTTCTTGGTCGGGGGCAATGATCCACAGGCTTTCGCTGTCAGCAGTGAACAGGCAGGTGACCTGTAAATTTACTGCCCAGCACGCGCCAGTGTCACGCGCCAAAACCGCGCCCCGAAAACGCTGGTCGAGATAGCCGCGCATTGCCTGCTCAAACTCATTGGCGTCTTTTGTGCTCTCCCAGACCCAATGCCCGGATAGGACGATTTGATCTTTCTCATCCAGATAGGCCACCTGGTAGCGATCACCGTTCCAGCCTTCGGCGGCTTTCTCGGCTGTGGCTACTGGCTGTTGAGAAGGCTTATCGGCGCCGTAAGCCAGCAGCAAGAAGGTCATCCATTCTCCCATGACATCATTGGCGATCTCTCGCCAGGGGCTGCCCAGGGCGGCGGCAACGGGCAGGTCGTTCACGTTTATTGGCATCTCTCCCGCATCATATTTTTCCGGATGAAGGATTTGTTCGGTGCTGGCTGGCAGGTTAAGATAGGCCAGGTTCACTTCTGCCCAGTTGCCGCGGTCGTACAGGCGCTGCACGAATTTCAAACCATAACTGTATGGAAAGTCAAGCGCATAAATTGCGTAATCTGGCGGGAATTGTTCTGGCAGCGCCTGAGCAGGAGGCCGGTAGCGCAGGATGGTTTTGTAATCCTGGGGAGTGGCATACTGCTTGAACCATAGGCTCATTGCCAGGGTCGCATCCCCCTCGATCAGCGCCTGGATTGCCTCGCACCGGTCGCTGTTATTTTCGCACAGCGCGGGGCCTTGCAGCAAGGATAGATCATATTGCTGATCGACCAGGGCATGGTCAATCTCATGGGAGTAGATGAAGTGCTCTACTCCGCCAAAACTTAATCCAAGCACAAAAAGCTCTTTTGTGTCGTAGCGGTAGAAACCGCCAACATTGTCCAGCATGTTGTTGATCGAATACCGGACGATATCATAGGTCGGTTTTATCAACCCCAAAACGCTCAGGGTGCGGGCCTGATCTTCTAGTTTGGGTATCTCGCCCTCGGCGACCAGTTCTTCGCGCAGCATCTGTTCGATGATCATGGGCGGAGTCAGATAGCTCGTGACAGGTTCCTGTAAAGGCAAGCCCCGTAAATCAGAGACCTCCTGCTGGATGCGTTCCATCATCGCCTGGGCTGTGGGCACAGGCGGCGGCAGAGTGGCGGTATTTGTGGGCTGTGGGGTTGGGGTGATGGTTGGCGTCAGCGTGACGGTTGGCGTTGGCGTGGGCGTGCGGGTGGGCGGTAAAGTGGCAATAACATCGCCAGAGATTGGCGTATCGCTGAGCAGGATGGAAAGGTCAGCCGCTGGCTGTGGTTCGGTCGCCAAATACATATTGTATGCCCAAACGCCGCCGATGATGGCTCCTGCCAGCAGGATCAAGGCGAAAAGGGCAATCAAAATAGTCGCAAGGGCGGAGCGCTTTTTGGGCCTTTGGGTGGTATGTGGGGGCTGCTGCCTCAATACTGGCGCTGGTCTATCTGGCTGGCGCTGCACCTGTTCACTGATAGCTGGGCTGATCGAGGGCGGCTCTATTTTCGGCTGAGCAGGGGCAGCTTGGGGCTGCACTTCCCGCGCGGATGGTATTGGCCTGGTCGAGGGTGGGCTCTTTTTTGCCGGGGCTGGAATGGGTGCGGCTGGCTCATCGATCAGAAAGTCAGGAAGATCGTCTGCCGTGGACGAAGACACTAGCGGAGGCTTTTTCCCGCTGGAGATTTGCTCCCACAGCTGGTCTACCGTTTCTTGAGGTTGGACTGGCTCTGGTTCTTTTCCTGGTGCAGGTTTAGGAGCGGGTGGAGTGGTGAGCTGATCTTCACTCTTGGGCGGGGGCTGAACTGCTCGGCTTGTCGATGTGGTTGCCGGAGTTGCGGTATCATCTCCCAGCAGGTCCAGCAGCAAGCGGGCGCGCGAATTGGCTGGGTTGATGGCCAGCACCTTGCGTAAACACTCAGCCTGCTGCTGTGCATCGCTGACTGCCTGGCTGAGCAACATCCAGCCTTCTTCTGAGCCCGGGTCGCGCCGGAGAACTTCTGCCAATAATGGACGCGCCTGGGCTGGCTTGCCTTCTTCCAGGTATGCGGCCGCCTGACGGAGATGATCGCTGCTCTGGTTCATGATTTCTACTCCTGCCAATCACCGGCTTCAATGCAATTGGATGAAGAATGTGATAACCCGGTGTGCTGTGATAATTGTACACGAGTTTAATCGCTTGTATGGATAGCATTTTGGTGCTAAACTAATCAGAATGATAAAAATGATCCATTAATGGTTCTTCCGGGAGCAGGTATCATGGCAGCCGCTGAAATTCTTGCAGATTTATCCCATATCTTCCCCCCCGATCGCCTTCTTACCCAATCCGCTCAACTGATCCCTTACGAATCCGACGCGCTCACTGCATACCGCGCCCGCCCGCAGGCAGTGGTCTTGCCTGTGGCGCAGGAGGAGGTCATCCAGACAGTGCGTTTATGCCATCAGCACAAGGTGCCCTTCATGGCGCGGGGCAGCGGCACCAGCCTATCTGGTGGTTCACTGCCGGTGATGGAGGGAATTCTGATCGCGCTAAACCGCTTGAATCGCATCCTGCGCCTGGATATCGACCAACGCCTTCTGGTGGTTGAACCGGGTATATTCAACCTGGAAGTGAGCAGGGCAGTGGCTGCTCACGGTCTGTACTATGCTCCAGATCCCTCCAGTCAGGCCATCTGTACGATTGGCGGCAATCTGGCTTTTAACGCCGGGGGAGCGCACTGCCTGAAATATGGCATGACGAGCAATCATGTCCTGGGCATCAAAGCGGTTCTTCCAGATGGAGAAGTGGTGCAGTTGGGCGGGGAAAGCCTGGAAGGGGTTGGCCCTGACCTGGTGGGCTTGTTTGTCGGTTCGGAGGGCTTGTTTGGGATTGCTCTGGAGGTCACCCTGCGCCTGATGCCGTGCCCCGAGACCTATCAGACGGTCTTGGCCGCGTACAACAGCCTGGAGAAAGCCGGCGATGCCGTATCCAGGGTCGTGGCATCAGGCATTCTCCCCGGCGCTATAGAAATGATGGACCGGCTGGCGATCCAGGCGGCAGAGGCCGCGGTGCAGGCGAATTATCCGCCAGGGGCTGCGGCTGTCTTGATTGTGGAGCTTGAAGGGGATAGCCATCAAGTCGAAGCCGAGTTCGCCCGGCTGATGGGGGTGATGCAGGCTTCTGGGGCCGATGAAATTCAAGTAGCGAAGGACGAAGCGGAGCGCCAGCAAATCTGGAAAGGGCGCAAGAGCGCTTTTTCAGCGGTGGGACGCCTCAGCCCGGATTTTATTGTTCAAGATGGCGTGGTGCCGCGCAGCCGTTTGGGGGCGGCTTTGGCTGAAATTGAGCGCCTGGGTCAGCAGTATGGTTTGCGCGTGGCGAATGTTTTTCATGCCGGGGATGGCAACCTGCACCCTTTGATCCTGTACAGCGGCGGCGAGGCAGGCGCTCTGGAGCGAGCCGAAGCCCTGGCGGGCGAAATATTGCAGCTGTGCATCGATTACGGCGGTTCGATCACCGGTGAGCATGGCATTGGGATGGAAAAGCGCGCTTATCTGCCGCGCATGTTCTCCCCGGTCGATATTGACACCATGCACCGGCTGCACCTGGCAATGGATCCCGCCGGTCTGGCGAACCGCGGCAAGATGTTTCTGACCGAAGCTGCACAATATTTAACGCCCTCTGGCTCCGTACAGCTGTAGCCTGCGGAGAAGAATGCCTGGGAAAGATTATGGATATCCAACCACATTCGATTCAAGAAGTCCAGGAAGCTGTCAAAGAAGCCTCTCGGCTGCTGCCGCGGGGCAGCGGCACCAAATCAGCTTTGTCCACACCTGCAGAAGGAGTAGAGAGCCTGGAAATGGCAGGTTTGGCAGGTATGCTGGAATATGAGCCTGATGAATATACTTTCACCGCCCTGGCCGGCACACGCCTGAAAGAGGTCAACCGCCGGCTGGCAGAAAACGGCCAATATCTGCCTTTTGATCCGCCTCTGGTGGAGCAAGGCGCCACCCTGGGCGGAACTGTGGCCGCGGGGGTGAGCGGTCCGGGGCGTTACCATTTTGGCGGCGTGCGGGACTTCTTGATGGGGGTGAAGTTCGTGGATAGCGAAGGCCGCCTGGTGCGCGGGGGCGGTAAGGTGGTCAAGAATTCTGCCGGTTTTGATTTGCCAAAAATGATGGTTGGCAGCTGCGGCAGTCTGGGCGTAATGGTGGAGTTAAGTTTCAAGGTTTTTCCTCGCCCGGAAAGCACGGCTACGCTGCGCCTGGAATGCGTTGACCTGGATGAGGCCATGCAGGCCTTGAGCAGGGCTGCTTCCTCCCGCCTGGATCTGGATGCGCTGGATTTGGAGGTCGCCCGCGGCGGTTTGATCCTGTGGGTGCGCCTGGGTGGGCTGCAGGAGGCCCTGCCTGCTCGCCTGGAGCGCTTGACAGATGCCTTGGGAAGCGGACAGGTCCTTCAGGGAGCGGATGAGGAGCAGATATGGCGTTCAGTGGGCGAAGCCAGCTGGGTGCCAACTGGATGGTGCTGGATCTGCTTGCCCATTACCCCTTCGCGCATCCCTCTTTTGGAGGCCTCCCTGGCAGGCAAACCGGTATTGCGCCGCTATCTGGCTGGCGGGCAGGCCGCCTGGCTGGCGCTCCCTGATCAGCCGCAAAGCCTGGAAGGCTTATTAGAGACGCAGGGATTGCAGGGTCTGGTCTTAATGGGATCCGCAGGCAAACCCCGATTGGGACATTTTCCAGCCCAGCCCTTTTACCGGCGGGTAAAGGGTGCTCTTGATCCTATGCGCCGTTTTGTGGAGCTGTAGCCATGCAGCATGTCATACCTGTCGCGCAGTTGAAATCGCAGTTTGGCGTGCAGATTGAAGCCATGGCTGGGGCAATAGAAGCCTGTGTTCATTGCGGCTTCTGTCTCCCGGTATGTCCGACGTATCAAGTGCTGGGGCAGGAAATGGATTCGCCGCGCGGCCGGATTCTCCTGATGAAGAATGTCCTGGAAGGCGGGCTGGCAGTTCAGGAAGCCCTGCCTTACATCGATCGCTGCCTGGGTTGTCTGGCGTGTGTCACTGCCTGTCCATCAGGGGTGGCTTATGGCGACCTGCTGATGCCGTTCCGCGCCTATGCTCGCCAGAAAGCTTCTTACTCGTTGATGGAAAGAGTACAGCGCAAGTTGGTGAACCAGACGCTGCCTTCTCCCGAGCGGTTCCGCACAGCGGCGCTTTTTGGGCGCCTGGCAAAACCGTTCTCCGCCATGCTGCCCCAGGAATTGGCGGGTATGCTGGCTTTGCTCCCAGACCGGCTGCCTGCCGCGCGCCCTCTTCCAGAAGTATTTCCCGCTGAGGGGGTGCGCAGGGCGCGGGTGGCGCTGCTGGTGGGCTGTGTGCAGCAAGTTCTGGCTCCTGAAATCAACTGGGCTACCCTGCGGGTGCTGGCTCGCAACGGGGTAGAAGTGCTGATCCCTGCGGACCAGGCTTGTTGTGGGGCTTTGCTGATGCACACCGGAGAATTAGATCGCGCTCGTCAGCTGGCGCGGCAGAACCTGCGCGCCTTTTCGGGGCAGGTGGACGCCATTCTTACCAACGCAGCCGGCTGTGGCTCCGGGTTGAAGGATTATCCTTTATTGTTGATGGGATTGGAGGATCAGAACCTGGCGGATGAGCTGGCCAGGCAGGCTCAGGATGTCTCTCAATTTCTGGCGGAATTGGGCATGCTTGGTGAGCCAGCCTTGCCGCAGCCCACCCGCGTGGCATACCACGACGCCTGCCACCTGGCCCACGCTCAGGGGATTACCGCCGCTCCGCGTGCTCTGCTGAACCGGGTGGCTAACCTGACGCTCCTGGAGATAGCGGACAGCACAACCTGCTGCGGATCAGCCGGGACTTATAATCTGGAACAGCCAGAGATCGCGGCTGAACTGGGCAGACGCAAGGCAGCAAATATCCTCCAGACTGGCGCGGAAGCTGTCGCAGCTGGGAATATCGGCTGTATCGTGCAGATACGCACCCATTTACAGGCTCTGGGGAAGCTCTTGCCTGTATTCCACACGTTTGAATTGCTGGATGTGGCGTATTCTCGCTCTGCTGCTGGATCAAAAAGCCGGCTAATCCGCCGTCCTAACCTGGTCTCTGCCCATTTCCTTGGCTTTATACAGCAGCATATCGGCCGCATCCACCAGTTCGGCGGCGTCCCTGGCGTGCAGTGGAAAAGTGGCGATGCCCTGGCTGATGGTCGGGCTGGGAATCGCTGTCCCGTGCTTATCATATAATTGCAGTTCCGCCAGGCTTTTCCGGATGCGCTGCGCTACCTGATAAGCCTGATCGGTGCTGGCGCCGATCAGCACGATGGCGAATTCTTCGCCTCCCCATCTCCCTGCGATATCTGTCTTCTTTGCATGCGCTTGCATGGAGGCGGCAAGACGGCGAAGGACTTCATCGCCCACCAGATGCCCATACTGATCGTTATATAATTTGAAGTGGTCAATATCTATCATGATCAATGAGATCATACCGCCGCTGTGCCGGCATTTTTCCACTTCTTCTTCCAGCCTGAGAATCAGATATCCGTGATTATAGACCCCGGTGAGAGAGTCCCGGCGGGCTTGTTCTTTGACTGCGGCATGGTTGCGGGCGTTATCCAGAGCCAGGGCAGCTTGCTGAGCCACGCTGCTTAACAGAACAACATCATCCTCATCAAAGGCATATGGTTCATAGCTGGCGATCGCCAGCAGCCCGAGCACCTGCTCACCGATGATAAGCGGCACACCCAGCCATGACTCGGATAGGCGATCCAGGCCCAATTGAACTGGTTTTACTGGTAGCGCATCAATTTCTTGCGAGAGATGGCGAACATGCAGCGGTGACCGGTTGTTAATGACCCAGCTGGAAAATCCATCTCCTAACACGATGATCTGCCGTGGAAAACGGATACCATCATCGATGAGCACCCGGATATCGAGGGTCTCTTCCTGTGGATTGTAGAGCGAGACATAATATGTGTCCGAAGGGATCACCTGGTTGAGCTGTTCGTAAATCAGGTTGAGCAGCTGATCGAGTTCGATGGTTGAGCCAATTGCTCGCGCCACCTCATTCAGCGCAGCCAGGCGTTGGGCCTTTTGGTTTGCTTCCTGGAAGAGCTGGGGATTGTAGATAACCGGAGCAATCTGAGCTGCCAGGGTTTGAAGGAATCCGATTTTCTCCTGGTTGAAGGGCTCTCGCTCCCAACTGCGCGCCTCGCCAATGGAAATAACCCCCAGCTTCTTGTCTTTGATTTTCAGAGGCACCAGGCAAACCGTCCGAACCCCATCGATGAACAGGCCTGCATTTTGTTCGGCAGCCGCGCACTCTGGCAGGTCTTTGCGCAATACCCGGCATTGACCATTTTCCAGAACCTCCTGAACGATGGGCAGACCTGAAATGTTGAAATGGTCGTCCACGCAGATGTTCCAACCCACCAGAGGGCGGATTGGGTAGGCGCCGTAGATGATGATCTGATCCTCCTGGGGGGATAGCAAGCAGATGCAGCATGAGGTTGCAGGGATATCCTGGGTGATCAGTTCGGAGATATGTGACAGGATATTTTTAAGGTCTTCTGAGCTGGAGGCAATCGTGCCTACCTGGTGCAGGGTGGCTAAATAGCGATACTGCTTTGCTGTATGGATGAGCTGATCGTGGATCATTCCGGTCAAAAAGCTGATTGCATATCCGGTCATTAACAGGATCAGGATTTTGATCGCTAACGCCGGGATGTTGATTGTGTCGTGGGAATGCCAGAAGGTAAACAGCAAGACCACGGCAGTGGGGACTGGCGCTATCCAGAGGGAGATTCTATGCCCGCCCGCGATGCCAATCCCGGCGATGACCAGGAAGTACAGAATTTCTACACTGACATTATAAGGATGGAGCAGGTAGGCTGTATGGGCGATCAGGATGATAGAACTGACGATTGCCAGTATGTTTATCCATTTGGAGGATCCTACCCGGGGGATTAAAACACGAAAAACAAACAGCAGAAATAGCAAGGATGATAAGCTGACGCCTGCCAGTTTATACCAATCCGTCATCGGCATGGGGATGAACCAGGCCAGCAAGGGGATACCCAAAAAGCTGAGCAAAGCAACAATCTGGATAAACCCGAAGAATTGAGATTGGAGACTATAGATAACAGGTTTGTGCACGTTGGTCTTCATCTGTTTTAAGAAGAAGTTAATTTAATTGATGATATCTATTATTATGCACCAAGATTTGAATTTTGGCCTATCAAATTTGTTTTGTTATCTTTAAACGCTTTATATGGGTTTTCTGTTCCAGGGGAAATGATGGTATAATAGAACAAAAGTTCTGTTTGGAGAATAGAAACTATGCGCAGGCAACCGGATATCCTATCCATTGTAGCGATCTGTTTTTTTGCCTTCATGATTCTTAATGTATTACGGGATCGAGGCGTTGAAAGGGCTGTTTCCACACAACCGTTCGAAAATAGTGCGGATTTACAGGCTCAGCCTGATGAGGTAATGAAAACCGCCGGGCAATCCGAGCTTCTCCTGCTAGAGAAAGCTGCCACTCAACAGCCGCCAGCAGCCAGTCTGTCGTTTGATCCAGAAGCTATCGCCCCGCCGTATGACCATTACACCCTGACGCAGGGTCCCCATGGTCAATCGTACGGCCATCTGGCAATTGATATTTCTGATGGCAAAGGGGCGGTGCTGAAGTCGCCCATCAATGGGGTGGTGACTGCGCTGTTCACGGATGATCTGGGGAATACAACCCTGGTGATCGAAAACGAAATTTATCAGGTCATCATGCTGCACGGGCTTTACACGGTCTCTGTTGGCGAGCAGGTCGCCCTGGGGCAGCCAATTGGCAAAGAAAGCAACCAGGGCAACACTGTGGACGCCCTGGGAAGATCCTGCCGCGGCCGCGATTGCGGCTATCACACCCATCTGAATATTTTCGATAAGCGCCTGGGGGCCAATGTCAATCCCTTAGAATTGTTCCAGTGACCCACCAGGCTGCATCAACCTCATTCGACGGTCACAGATTTGGCCAGATTGCGTGGTTGATCCACATCCAGTCCGCGCAGCGCCGCAATGTGATACGCCAGCAGCTGCAGCGGGATTACGGACGTGACCGGGCTGAGCCGCCAGGGCGTTTCTGGCAGCCAGAGCACATCATCTGCAATGGTGGGCGTCAATTCGTCCCCATCAGTGGCCAGGGCGATGACCGTGCCTCCCCGCGCTTTAGCCTGCTTGATCTGGCTGACCATTTTTTCATACCACGGGTCACGCGGCGCAATGACCACGACCGGCATATCTCGGTCAATCAATGCGATGGGACCATGCTTCATCTCACCGGCTGGATATCCTTCGGCGTGGATATAGGATAGCTCTTTCAGTTTCAGCGCGCCTTCGTAAGCAGTGGGCATATTGATGCCTCGACCCAGATACAGGCAGTGGCTGGTATTGATCAGCCTCCTGGCAATTTTCTCTATCTCGGCTTCCCGGTCAAGGCAGCGCCCGACAAGATCAGGAATCAACCGCAGATCGGCAACTAACTGTTGACGGGTGGTCTTATCCAAAACGCCGCGCAGGTCTCCGAGCAGAATTGCCAGCATGTAAAGATCCACCAGGGGGGCAGTGTAAGCCTTGGTGGAAGCCACGCCGATTTCGGGGCCACTTTGCATGGAGATATATCCATCTGCAATGCGCATAGCTTGTGAGCCGATCACATTGACAATCGACCAGAGCGTTGCACCTTTCTTGCGCCCTTCTTCCATGGCTGCCAGGGTATCCGCTGTTTCACCTGATTGGCTGATCGCCAGCACCACGCTGTCTTGATCTACCAGGGGATCACGGTAGCGGAATTCTGAGGCAATATCCAGCTCTGCTGGTAGGCGCGCAATCGATTCGATCAGGATTTTTCCCACCATGCCGGCATGGGAGGCCGTTCCACAGGCGGTAATGAAAATTTTATTGATACGCCGGGCAAGCTCAGGGGTCAGGTTGAGTTCAGGCAGGCGCACCCCGTGTCCATTTTCCAGGTCAACCCGCCCGGCGATGGTGTCCGTCAGCGAGCGCACCTGTTCGTGGATTTCTTTCTCCATGAAATGGCGGTATTCCCCTTTTTCCGCAGCTACTGGGTCCCAGGCTACCTGGTGGATCTCGGGGACGATTGATTGCCCATCCAGCGACTGCACCTGCACTCCCTGGGTAGTGATCGTGGCGATCTGGCGCGACTCGAGGAAAATCATCCGTCGAGTATGCTCCAGGATGGCCGGCAGATCTGAGGCGACAAACATTTCATTTTCGCCCATACCGATGACCACGCCTCCGGCATTACCGATGCGGGCAGCCACGATTTTATCGGGTTCACGCGCCGAAAAGGCCACGATGCCATGAGCGCCCTTCAACTCCTTGAAAGCCTTGCAAGCCGCGCCGACCAGGCTGGTGCTGGAGGAAAGATAACGCTCGATCAGGTGTACGATAACCTCAGTATCAGTGTCGGAATTGAACACCACTCCTTCTTCACTCAATTCCTGGCGAAGCTCCAGGAAGTTCTCGACGATGCCATTATGTACAACCACCACATCACCGGTCATGCCGAGATGAGGATGGGCGTTGCGGGCGCTGGGCTCACCGTGCGTGGCCCAACGTGTGTGGCCGATGCCCAGGTTGCCGTGTACCGGGGCATGGTTGACCAGCAGTTCGAGCCGCGCCAGCTTGCCAGCGTCGCGGCGAAGTTCAATATGACCATCTTGAAGCACTGCCAGTCCAGCTGAGTCATAGCCGCGATATTCCAGGCGTTTCAAGCCGCCCAGAATAATCGGCGTTGCATTGCGCGCACCGATATAACCTACAATTCCACACATAGGGACTCCCTCCAAAAGAGTTTTAGATTTTATCCATCACTGCCACTCTCCATCTTTTTATCTGTCCAGTCGCCTGGTCAGCCTTGTGATGGAGTCTGGTCTGGAGGGGAAGATAGCGGGTGGTGGCTCACCCGGAGGGCATCCGCTGATCAGTCGATTTTCCCGGGTAGCTGCCCGCCAGGGGCTGCTCTATCCCGGTAAACCCGCCCTTGGGGGCGGGAACCCTCAACCTCGTCACCTGGGATTAGGATTTTGAATACTCCGCGATCTATGAGCGATTCAATTCATCACACCCAGGCCATGCGCTGTCTTCCCTGAAAGGATCTTTATGCTGTACACCTCCGATTTTATCAGTCTTGTAGGCATAAATTATACCTTGAATTTGGCGCATCCAAGCGGTTCATTGGAAGTTGCCCTGGTGAAGGGCGACATGTGGTGTTTTTTGCGGGCTTAGCCCGCAAAAAACACCACATATTCCCCCGCTTCACGGCAATTCTCAAAGAGCCATCAAAGCATTGTTCTGGAAACCATGTGTACGGGATAGTATAATTAGATAGACCAGGACGAAATCTGGGTTCTTGGATATTTACAGCCAGGAGAAATCATTCAGTGAAAGTACTTCAGCCATCCTCGCGCGACTGTTTTGTGTGCGGTGTCGTTAATCCATCAGGTTTGCACCTTAGTTTTTATCAAATTGGTCCAGGGGAAGTAACTGCCGAATATATTGTCTCCCCACAGTATCAAGGCTACCCTGGCGTGGTGCACGGAGGTATCGTTGCTGCCATGCTGGACGAAACCGCCGGGCGCTCTCAGATGGGTGTGGATCACCCTCGTTTTATGTATACAGCCAGGCTTGATATCAGCTATCGAAAGCCCGTCCCGGTTGGACAGCCCCTCAGGCTGGTGGGCAAGGCCTTGGATAGCCGGCGCCATGTTGCCCGGGCTGTGGGCTATATCTATGATCAGCAAGGAAACTTGCTGGCTGAAGCCCAGGCCCTTTTGATTGATATACCGGAAGAAAAACTGGCCGCGGTAGATATGGAAGGCCTGGGATGGCGGGTTTATTCGGATGAAGAAAGAGCTGATCTGACTCCCGCCTTAGATCATGCGCCACACGGAGAAAACGTATGATCGTTGAGTATCATCGCCCTGAATCCCTGGAAAATGCGCTGGCACTTCTGGCGCGTGATGAGCTTCTTACCGTACCTCTGGCGGGTGGCTCAGCCCTGAATAGGGCTTCTTCCCTGCCTCTGGCAGTGGTAGATTTGCAATCTCTGGGGCTGAACACGGCCCAGAGGCGGGGCAATTACCTGACCCTGGGCGCCATGTTTACGCTGCAGAACTTATTGGACTATGGGCAGGCCCATGCCTCTCAAGATCGGGACTTACCCCCCGCGCTGATTCAGGCAGTCAGACGCGAAGCCTCCTATAACCTCCGCCAGGTTGCCACCGTGGCGGGAACACTGGTTGCAGCAAACGGGCGTTCGCCTTTTACGACCGCTATGCTCGCTTTGGATGCCGTGCTGACGCTTCAGCCGGGCAATGTGGAGATTGGTCTGGGAGATATCCTACCTGTGCGCGACGAACGCCTGCGCGGTCATTTAATTGTCCAGGTAAAGTTTGCCACGAACGCACGCTTGGCATATGATAGCGTGGCTCGTACGCCTTCAGACCAGCCGATCCTATGCGTCGCCCTGGCTGTTTGGCCCTCGGGCAGAACCAGGCTGGCGCTGGGTGGCTTTGGCCGCGCCCCCATCCTGGCGTTCGATGGCAGCGAGGCCAGTGGTATCGAAATCGCTGCGCGCAGCGCCTGCAGCAGCTCTGGCGATCAATGGGCCAGTTCAGCTTATCGGCAGGATGTGGTAGGAGTGTTGGCTTTGCGTGCCTTAAAGCAGATTCAGGAGTGATTTAATTACCGGCAAATTGCCGGACGCTGTCTCAGGTCATATTCTTTGTTGATCAAGAAAGGGTCGATATGCAGTTACATTTGAAAATTAATCACACCGATCACGAACTGCTGGTTGCTCCTGGTGAGACGCTCCTGGCTGTGCTGCGGCGTTTGGGCTATTATGGTGTTAAGCACGGTTGTGAAACGGGTGAATGTGGGGCATGTGCGATCTTATTTGACGGCAAGCCGGTAAACTCATGTGTGATCCTGGCGGCCCAGGCCGAGGGGCATACGATCGAGACCATCGAAAATTTAGGCCAGCATCCCGAACAAGGCTGGAAGATCACCGCAGGTTTGCATCCCTTGCAGCAGGCGTTCGTCGAAAGCGGCGCGATCCAATGCGGCTTTTGTACGCCCGCGCAGATTCTGGCTGCCAGGCATCTGCTGGAGCGCAACCCAAACCCCACCGAAGCTGAAGTGCGCCAGGCGCTTGCGGGTGTGTTATGCCGCTGCACAGGGTATATCAAGCCGGTGCAGGCCGTGCTGCGGGCGGCTGCGCTGATGCGTGGTGAAACTGTCGAACCAATCCAATCCGCTGGCGATCGTCAGGGGGAGCCTCCTATTCCTGCGCCTGTCGAGTGGCTGCCGGATGATCAGGCCCCGCCTTCAGGCGGGGGAGAGCCTGGTTGGATGGCTGCGCCCGCAGACAGCCCAGATATCCGGGAGCGCACCCGGGTGATGCCGCGTATCCAGATAACCCCCGAGTCCCCCGCTTGGAGCAGCATCGGTAAACCTGAGCCAAAAGTAGATGCGCTGAAACTGGTGCAAGGCAAACCAGCTTTCGCGGCAGATTTTGAGAAACGCGATTTGCTGGTGGCTAAAGTGCTGCACAGCCCATATGCCCACGCGCTCATCAAGCGTATCGATGCCAGCCGCGCCCGGCAGCTGCCCGGAGTGGCGGCAGTGCTCACCTGGCAGGACCTGCCCAGGGTAGTTTTTTCTACTGCCGGGCAGTCCGATCCCATCCCGGGGCCTTTAGATACCTTTTCGCTGGACAAGAAAGTGCGTTTTGTGGGCGACCGCGTGGCTTTTGTGGCTGCGGAGACGGAAGAAATCGCCTTGAAAGCCCTGGAATTAATTGAGGTTGATTATGAAGTGCTGCCCGCGCTGCTGGACCCGGCCCAGGCGATGGAGCCAGGAGCACCCCTGCTTCATGATGAACCGGAATATGTCAATTTTGCCGATTCAGACCCGAACCGCAACCTGGCGGCGCACATTCAGATTGATATTGGAGATGTTGAGCAGGGGTTTGCCGAGGCTGATTACATCTTTGAAGATGAGTATGAAGTCCCCAAGGTTCAGCAGGCGCACATTGAACCGCATGTCGTGGTCACTTACTGGGATGAAGACGACCGGCTGGTGGTTCGCACCAGCACTCAGGTGCCATTCCACGCGCGCCGCGTTCTGGCTCCCGTGCTGGGCTTGCCGGTCAAGCGCATCCGGGTGATCAAGCCGCGCATCGGCGGCGGCTTTGGTGGAAAACAGGAGATCCTGATTGAGGATGTGGCTGCTCACCTCACAATTGCTACCGGTAGGCCGGTGATCTTTGAATATACCCGAGAAGAAGAGTTTATCGCTTCCCGTTCACGCCACCCTATGCGGATTCGGATGAAGACAGGCGTGAAGAAAGACGGCACCCTGACTGCTAATGCCATGTATGCCCTGACCGATACGGGCGCTTATGGCTGCCACGCGCTCACGGTGACGGGTAATACCGGGCACAAATCAATGGCTTTATATGTGGGCGACGGCCCATATCGCCAGCAGCCGAACATCCGTTTTTATGCTGAGATTGTCTACACCAACCACGCCCCTGCTGGGGCCTATCGCGGCTACGGCGTTCCTCAGGGCTATTGGCCGGTTGAACGCCATATGGAAAAAATCGCCCGCGCTCTGCACCTTGATCCCTTAGAATTCCGCCTCAAGAATGCCTTGCGGGCGGGAGAACTGCACCCCTTCAGCACTGCCTGGAGCGAAGGGCGTGAGCCGCGCCCAGAAACGATCGAGACCTGTGGTCTGGAACAGTGTGTGCGCCAGGGGAGGGCTGTCATCGGTTGGGATCAGAAGTATAGCAACCCTGAATGGCGCATGGTGCCAGGCAAGCCCTATTTGCGGCGCGGTATCGGCGTGGCCCTGGTGATGCAGGGCACGGCTATCCCCTACCTGGATATGGGCGGCGCGAGCATCAAAATGAACGACGATGGGTCATTCAACCTGTTGATTGGCGCTACTGATCTTGGCACGGGGTCGGACACGGTGCTGGGCCAGATGGCTGCCGAGGTGCTGGGCGTGCCGCTGGAAGATGTGGTGGTGTATTCGTCCGATACGGATTTCACCCCCTTTGATAAAGGGGCCTATGCCTCCAGCACTACCTATATCTCGGGCGCGGCAGTTGCCAAGGCTGCTCAGCAAGTAGCGGAGCGGATCCGCTGGCGTGCGGCGCGCATGTTGAACCAGGCCAGCCCGGATGAAATTCGCCTGGTGGATAGAAAAGCCATCGCTCCCAGCGGGGAGTTCATCACATTGAGGGATGTTGCCCATAACGCCCTGCACCATGAAGACCAGGAGCAAATTATGGGCGTAGCTTCTTACATGTCGCCTGTCTCCCCACCACCATTTGCGGCACAATTTGCTGAAGTGACCGTAGATGTGGAAACGGGCCAGTTGACTGTAGATCGCCTGGTGATGGCGGTTGACTCAGGGGTAATCGTTAACCCGATCACTGCTTCTGGACAAATCGAGGGCGGCATGACCCAGGCCTTGGGTTATGCAGTGTGTGAAGAGATGGTTTATGATCCGGAAGGCCGCCCGCGTGAGCGCGATTTTCGAGATTACCATATCTTCCAGGCTGATGAGATGCCCATCCTGGAGACAATTTTTATCGAGACATTTGAGCCATCTCATCCATTTGGCGTCAAGGCAGTGGCCGAGATCCCCATGGATGGAGTCGCGCCAGCCGTGGGGAATGCTGTCCTGGATGCCTGCGGCGCGCAGATTGATGAAAATCCGATTACACCCGAAAAAATTTGGCGAGCTTTGCAGATGGAGGCGTAACTCTATGATGAGCCGCATTCATGTCATCGGCCATGTGAATCCGGATACAGACTCTATTGCAGCCGCCATCGGCTATGCCTGGCTGCTGCGCGAGCGGGATAAAGCGGATGCCGTAGCCTGCCGGGCCGGGGCGACCAACCCCCAGACCACCTGGGTGTTGAAAACGTTGAACCTGGAGGCGCCCATGCTGCTCACGGATGCTTCGCCGCGCTTTGAATCTGTCATGCGCCGCCTGGATACAACCACGCCCGACAGCCCATTGCGCGAAGCCTGGACGATTTTGAACCGGACAGGCGGGATTGCTCCGGTCATCCATCCTGAAGATGGGGTACCCATTGGCCTGATCACCGGGCTGAGCCTGTTTAATTATCTGGCTAAGCTGGTTGGCCCGCACCCTCGCCGGCAGGAAATGAAGATTGCTGAGATTCTTGACCAGCCTTGCCGGGAAGCCTGTGATGTCGGTGTGCCGAGGTTCCAATCGAGCACGCGCATCCGGGATGTGCTCAACCGGATTTTACGGGAAGAGCACATCGATTTTCTGATCGTGGATGATAATGGACACTACCTGGGCGTATGCCGGCAGCGAGATGTTCTAAATCCGCCTCGGATAAGATTGATCATGGTAGATCATAATGAACCCGGTCAGGCCCTGGGTGCAGTGGATGAGGCTGAGTTGATCGAAATCCTGGATCACCACCGGTTGGGGAATATGTCCACCCATGCCCCGATTCGTTTCTCGGTGGATGTGGTGGGAAGCACCAGCACCTTAGTCTCAGAAAGGGTTGAGGAGGCTGGCTTGAGCGCTCCACCGCAAATCGCGGGTATTTTACTGGCCGGGCTGCTCTCGGATACTCTTATTCTCACCTCGCCAACCACCACCGACCGCGATCGCCGCGCGGCTGAACGCCTGGCGCGCTGGGCATTTGTTCGCAATGGCCCGTTGCCGGGCGAAACGATACAATCCTACGGGCAGCAGGTGCTGCGCTCTGGCACAGGGCTTGCCACGCGTGATCCTGAGGAGATCGTTAGCACGGATCTAAAAACCTACGAAGCCGGAGGCTTCAATTTCGCGATTGCTCAGGCAGAGGTAACGGATCTCTTGCAGATTGATGAACATTTAGACAACCTGAAGAAAGCCCTGGAAGATCTGCGTCAGCGGCGCGCCCTGGATTTTGCCATGCTGATGGTGACAGATGTGGTGAACAATTCCAGCCGGTTGGTGATGGTTAATGCCCCACCTGTGCTGGAAGATTTACCCTATCCTCGCCAGGTGGATGGAACGCGGCTGGCGACAGGGGTTGTTTCCCGTAAGAAGCAGCTCTTACCGGTGGTTCTGGGATTACTGGAGGATTAATGATGAGTGTCTTTCAAGCGCTGGCTGAATTAGAGCTAAAGAATCAGCCTGGCGTGCTGTGCACGATTGTTCGTAGCAATGGCTCTACTCCTCGCCATACAGGCAGCAAGATGTTGGTCTATCTGGATGGATCCATTGTCGGCACGGTGGGTGGAGGGGAGGTGGAAAACCGGGTCATTGCCGAAGCACAGCAGGCGATTGCGGATGGCAGCCCACGTCTGTTAGAATACAACATGTCTGATCCCAGTCGCGGCGATCCGGGTGTTTGCGGCGGGCAGTTGGAGATATATGTGGAACCCATTTTACCGAAACCAACTTTAGTGGTCATTGGCGGCGGACATGTGGGAAAAGCGGTGGTGCACCTGGCGCACTGGCTGGGTTTTTATGTGGTGGTGAATGATGATCGCCCAGAATTATGCAACCCCCAGGCTGCACCAGATGCTGATCGATATATCCCGACGCGAATGGTTGAGCTTCCCAATCATCTCGAGATCACCCCATGGACTTATCTGGTTTTGACTACCCGGGGGACAAATGTGGATGTCGAGGGTCTGCCGGCGTTATTGAATACCCCTGCAGCCTATATTGGCGTGATCGGCTCACGGCGGCGATGGATGACCGCTTATAAAGAAATGATCGAGAATGGTGTACCGGTTGAAAAACTGGACCGCATCCATTCCCCAATCGGGCTGGAGCTTAATGCTGAAACGCCGGAGGAGATCGCGGTCAGCATCCTGGCGGAGATTATCATGCTTCGCCAGGGCGGCGACGGCAGCGTGATGTCCCGCCGACCATCAACTCAGATCAATTATGAGCAAGTAAAATAAAAAAATATAACTATTATGGAGCATATCGATGTGGCGTAATTACTACAGCGTGACCAGCATAGATGAGGCTTTGAAAGTCCTGGCTGAGTTCGGTCAACGCGCCCGTATTGTGGCTGGGGCTACAGATTTAATCCTTGAGATCGAGCGGGGTGTTCGCACGGGAATTGAGGCCCTGGTGGATATCAGTCGAGTCCCCTGCCTGGATGAAATCATGATGGATGAGGATGAGATCATCCATCTGGGGCCAATGGTGACTCACAATCATTGTGTGGTCTCGAAATTACTCGTCGAAAGGGCTTTCCCCCTGGCTCAGGCAGCCTGGTCGGTGGGCGCTCCTCAAATTCGCAACCGGGGGACGGTGGCAGGAAATATCATCACTGCTTCGCCAGCCAATGATACGATCACTCCCCTGATGGCGTTAGGCGCTGCTGTTCATCTGGCCTCCGTGCGTGGGGAGCGGGTGGTGCCATTGGCCGAGTTTTATACAGGTGTACGGCGCACCGTCATGCAGCCCGATGAAATGCTGGTGGATATCGCTTTCCCGGCTTTGAGGCCTGACCAGCGCGGCATGTTTTATAAACTTGGTTTGCGGCGGGCCCAGGCAATCTCTGTTGTGAATGCTGCGGTCATCGTAAACTTTGCGGGTGGCGGGGGGAATGGAATAACCGGGCATAAAATTGAGAGCGCACAAATCACGCTGGGCTCAGTGGCTCCTACGATCATTCATGCACAGCATGCTGAAATTTATTTACAAGGTCGAGAGTTGAGCGAAGCTGTTATCCATCATACATCTGAACTGGCCGGGCAGGCGGCTCGCCCGATCGATGATGTACGCGGTTCGGCAGCTTACCGCCAGCAAATGGCGACCATTTGCGTGGAGCGCAGTTTACAGGGCATCTGGCAGGGCAATGAGCGTCGAGATTTCCCGGCTCATCCCATCCTGCTGTGGGGGAAGGGCGCTGATAAGGCAGCCCAGTTGGCAGAAGGGGTATGCCACGCAGACGGTTCCAGGATCGTGACACGCATCAATGGCAAAGAATATAGTTTTCAAGGTGGACATAATAAAACGCTGCTCAGATTGCTGCGAGAAGATGCTCTGCTTACAGGGACAAAGGAGGGCTGCGCAGAAGGCGAGTGCGGCGCCTGCACTGTCTTCCTGGATGGTCTGGCAGTGATGAGCTGCCTGGTGCCGGCTGCTCGTGCGCACGGCGCGGAGATTGTGACTGTGGAAGGCATTGCTGTGGATGATCAGCTGCACCCTGTTCAACAGGCGTTCGTTGATGAGGGTGCCGTGCAGTGTGGTTACTGTACGCCTGGGTTTGTGATGTCCGCCGTCAAGCTTCTGGAGGAAAGAGCACATCCGACACGTGATGAAATACGCCAGGCTCTGACAGGCAACCTGTGCCGCTGTACCGGCTATTACAAAATCATTGAGGCTATTGAACAAGCCAGCATGGTGGAGGCTAAAGATGGGTAAGTATGGCAGGTTTTCAACCCAAGCAGCAGAAACAAAACGCCCGTGGACGATTCACCCGATTTGGAGAGGCATCGGATGTGTCATGATCATTCTGATCCCGCTGCTTTCTTACGCGGGGGCAGTTGTCCTGGTTAATGAAAATGCTGAGCGAAGTACCCCCTGGCTTCCCACACTCTTCGCCTTGATGCATCCACTAAGGATTCCGATCATCAACCGAGATTTACCCATATCGGTAGCCGTATTGGTTGTATCGCTGGTGCTGATGATGGTTGGATTCGCGCTGCTGATGGTTCTCTATTCTATTCTGTACAGCCTGCTGGGGCCATCCCGTTATGGGCCTCTGGATTCCCCACCCCTGCGGCAGCCTGCCAGACGCTCAGCCAGGCGCAAGCGATAAGCCTATCAAACTCTGCGCAATCCAGCTGGATAGGCGTTTTTAATCACACCCTGGACGCGTTTCCCCCAACCCAGTGGGAAACCGTCCACACATATCCCCACCCAACCATCCTCACCTGGTATGGGCAAGATTTCGCCCCTCAGGTAAGCCGTTAACGAAGGATTTTCCGGCTCCAGATCGAGAACTTGCCGGAAATCATCTCTTGTAAGCCCAAGAGCCAGGGCGTGGGAGGGCTCAAAACGGTATGGGGCCTGTTTTCGTGAGGGGTTCTTGCCAGCGTGAAATGATCCCAGCCACCAGCCGGGCCGGATGGCGTTTAGGCGCTCTAAGTCAGGCGCAATGCCAGGGATTAGGTACAGATTTAAGCCAACCAGGGCAGGGCTATATTCCCTGATGCTCTCGGAAAATAGGCTGTTCCGCAGGTGAAGCCGACAAAAATCTTCAAATGCCGGCCGCAGGTGAGCGGGGATATCCAAAACAATCTGTGGGGTTTTGCGGTTAGCGCGCCCTGGGCGTTTTGGCCTGCGGCTCGTTTCTAGCTCGGTTTTTGGGAGTTTAGCCTGTCTGTTATCCCCCAACCGGACCATCAAAGCAATAAAGTGCCCCTCGCCTGGTATCTGGTGCGGCCAAAGGCGTGTGGCGCGGGCTAATTTTGCCGTAGATTGGGCTGGTTCCAGCCAGTCGGGCTGACCCGGAGAAGAGCCGGGCAGAGTGGTGGTTTTGACCAGGTCGAAATCGGGATTTCTATCCAATGCCCGGGCTATCACCTGTTCATTTTCCTGCGGGTTGAAGGTGCAGGTGGAATAGGCCAGATACCCACCGGGCTTTACCAATTGGAGCGCGTCTTCCAGGATGGCGGATTGGCGCAGGCTGCAGCTCTTCACCAGCTGGCGGGACCAATCCTGGCGTGCTGTGTCGCTTTTGCGAAACATCCCCTCTCCAGAGCACGGGGCGTCCACCAACACCTTATCAAAGTTTGCGCCAAAATGATGCACCAGTCCAGAAGGTGTTTCGTTTAGAATGGCTGTGTGATGGACGCCCCACCGCTCCAGATTCTCAACCAATTCCCTCGCTCTGGAAGGGTGAATTTCATTGGCGATCAAGCAGCCCTGATCCATCATCAAGGCTGCCAGATGCGTCGTTTTTCCTCCTGGCGCCGCGCACAGATCCAGCACGAAATCCCCTGGCTGTGGGTTGAGCAGTTCTGCAACAGCCATAGCAGATGGCTCTTGCAAATAATAGAGCCCGGCTGCGTGATATGGATGTTTGCCAGGGGAAGGGAGATCGGTCCCTGCCGGGCTTTCCAGGATTGAGAAGCCAGCTGCAGACCAGGGGACAGGTTGGAGAGGATATGGCAGCCTCTGCAGCAGAGCCTGCGGTTCAATCTTTAGAGTATTTACCCTCAGTCCGGCCCGGGGAGGTTGTTCGAGGCTGGCACGAAAGGGCGAAAAATCTTCGCCCAGCAGGCCCTGCATCAGGCGTAAAAAATCATCCGGGATATTGTTCACGTGCTTTTATAAAAACATCAGGCTGAACTCTTGACGGCCTTATCTGTAATTTCCAATGCTTTATCAAGAATAGCGAAACCTTCTGCCAGTTGTTCTTCGGTGATAATCAGCGGAGGGATAATCAGCACTGTATGCCAGTGAGTATAGATATAAACACCATGATCAAGCATATACTTGCGAAATGCCACCATCTCTGGGCTGCTGCCGTTGAAAGGAGCGATGGGCTCTTTAGTTTGCCGGTTGCGCACCAATTCGATAATCCCAAACAGGCCAATTGAACGGACTTCACCCACCGAGGGGTGAGCTTCTCCCAGATCTGTCAGCATACGGTGTAAGACGGGGCCCATCGCGGCAGCCCTTTCTATGAGATGCTCCTCTTGCATGACCTGTATGTTGGCAATCGCGGCAGCCAGGCAGATCGGATGCGAGTTATAGGTTAGTCCTCCCTGGTATACCCGCTCGCTGAAATGTTCGGCGATCTCGCTGCGCATGGCTACCGCGCCAAGCGGAGCATAGGCGGAGGTCAACCCTTTTGCCATGGTCATCAGGTCGGGCGTCATATTCCAGTGATTCACGGCGAACCATGCCCCGGTGCGCCCGAATCCGCTCATGACTTCATCGGAGATGAGCAAGATGCCGTAGCGATCGCATAACTGACGTACACCCTGCAGGTAGCCTTCTGGCGGGATGATGACTCCATTTGTTCCGGTGACCGTTTCAAGCAAGATTGCGGCAATTGTTTCTGGCCCCTCATAATGGATGATTTCTTCCAGATGGTTTAAGTAATCCTGGGTGAAATCCGCTTCGGATATTTCCGGGTTAGTGCGGTGAAAGGTGGAACGGTAGCGATATGGATCCAGAAAGTGCACCACGCCAGGCATGGTCAGCGGCTCCCAGGCTACGCGGCGAGGATCCCCAGTGGCAGCCATAGCGCCAGCCGAGGCTCCATGATAGGAGCGATAGCGGGCCAGGATTTTATGCCTGCCAGTATAAGCGCGTGCCAATTTGATGGCATTTTCATTCGCGTCCGCTCCTCCCAGGGTAAACAAGAAGCGATTGAGATTGCCGGGGGTAATTTCAGATAATAATTTCCCCAACGTGGCGCGCGGCTTTGAGGCCATGGGAGGGCCTGCGAAAGGTAATTCCTGGGCCTGCTCTACGATCGCCTTAATCACTCGCTCATTGCCATGCCCAATGTTTACGCACATGACCATGGAGTTGAAATCCAGGTAGCGTTTGCCTTCGATATCCCAAAAATATACCCCCTTGGCTTTCTTAATCGGGATGGGGGTGACTTTGCCCTGGGCTGACCAGGTCCAAAAGCCATGCTCAAGGGAAAGCGGTAATATTTCTGCATCTGTGATGTCTGACATGAATACCTCAATGGGATTGAATTCTGGTTTCTTTGATATGTGAATCCTATCACAAAAAAGGGCAATCTTGACAGGCCCTTGGATGGGTGATACATTTGCCACGCCGCTGGGCCGGGATAGGCTGTTGCGGATGGCGCTTTTTAATGTGATCATTGAGATGTGGATATGTATTTAGCCGTTCTGGCTTTATGTATTCTTAAACCCTCTGACGCGCACTGCTTTCCTGGATTTTGCGCGGTGATCTGGTTTACCCTGACCATACTGGTTCTGCTGCTGGGAATACCCTGGCTGCCGGGTTTGGGGTAATATGCGGCGCAGCGCAACCCTCGCCATGTTTGAAGCGCTCTGTGCAGTTATGGTATGGGGAGTGTCTTTTGTCGCCACCAAGGTTGCCCTGCAGTATGTTTCTCCCATTACCGTCGTTTGGCTGCGGTTTGCTATGGGGGTGTTGATTCTGGGGATCGTTGTTGTTGGGCGAAAGCAGTTTGCCTTACCTGCCGCTAAGGAAGCGCCTTATCTGGCGTTGTTGGGTTTTATTGGCATCACCTTTCACCAATGGCTCCAGTCTACCGGGCTGGTGACAGCCCAGGCGACTACTACCGCCTGGATTGTAGCCACAACACCCATCTTTATGGCGCTCTTGGGCTGGTTGATCCTGAGAGAAAAGCTTTTAGGGAAGCAAATCCTGGGGATTTCCCTGGCTGCTGTTGGTGTTGTTCTGGTGGTCACCCGGGGCGATATCTCTGCCTTGTTGGCTGGAAAAATTGGTACCGTTGGTGATGTATTGGTTCTAATCAGCGCTCCTAACTGGGCGGTTTTCTCTGCTTTATCCCGGCGTGGCCTCCAGCGTTATCCTGCTACCTGGATGATGTTTTATGTCATGTTATTTGGCTGGCTGTTCACCTCGGTGCATTTCTTCAGCGGATCAGGGATGGCTGAGATTTCTTCTCTACCCTGGGATGGCTGGTTGGGGGTGGGCTTTCTGGGCATCTTTTGTTCGGGTCTGGCGTATATTTTCTGGTTCGATGCACTGCAGGTTCTACCAGTAGCGCAGACAGGCGCGTTCATCTACCTGGAGCCGCTGGTAACCGTAATGGTGGCGGCGCTGCTGATCAACGAGCCATTGCTGTGGTCTTCGCTTGTAGGCGGGGGAATAATTTTAATGGGCGTCTGGCTGGTGCAAATTCGGAAGACGTGAACGGTTGTGATCCTGACACTCAGCAAGCCAGATGCTAAGGGGTTAGCGCAGAAAGTAATGCGGGCAGCGCCTGTCCTGCAGGCCCAGATAATACAAAAGTGGCTGATCGGGTGAGGGGAGTTTCGTCCGGGTTAATTTCAACCACTGCCGCGCCAGCATCCAATGCCCGATAGGGCAGAGATGCAGCCGGTTGGACAATGCCCGAGGTGCCGATGGATAGGAAAACCTGGCAGTTCTGGGCTGCCTCCCAGGCTGCTTGTAAGGCCTGTTCCGGCAGAGGTTCGTTGAACCAGACCACATCCGGTCGCAGCATACCGCCGCAGTGTGGGCAGCGCGGCGGTGTCTCGCCGGTTTCTTGCCAGCTGGCGATTTCCCGATTTTCTTCAAAGCATTTTGTCCGCAGGATATTCCCATGCAGTTCAATGACTGGAAAACGTTTGCCGCTGCCGGCGCGCTGATGCAGGTTATCTACGTTTTGGGTGATCAAGGTGAAATGGGGAAATCGCTGCTCCAGTTCAACCAGGGCGAGGTGAGCCGGATTTGGCTCAGCTTTTAACACCAGGTTTCGCCTCCAGGCATACCATTCCCATACCAGGCGCGGATTGTGGAGAAAGGCTTGGGGGGTAGCCAGTTCTTCTGGCCGGTAGTTTGACCACAGCCCGGTTTGAGCTTCTCGAAACGTGGGCACTCCACTCTCGGCAGATACCCCTGCTCCGGTCAGCACGGCTACTCGTTGGGCTGAACGAAGCAGTTCAACCAACGGCCAGGGGATGGGAAACTGCTCTGTGAGCATCTGAGTAGTGGAATAGAAGATGGATGAGTTGACAGATTCTCTGGTTCAGCCATCCGTTGGCTTGCGGTTTTTTCGCCAGTAGCGCTCAATGCCAGGGGGAGACATCCAGGAGGGGTTCGCCAGCTCATAGGCCCGGATCAGGTTTGGATCGAGTCCCTGGTTTAAGGAGCGCTGCTCGGTCCAGCTCATAAATTCCTGATGGATGGTTTCAATGGATGGATCAGCGGGCATAACCGCCTCCATCCAGGCCTCGATATCGTCCAGGGCTTTGTGGAGCTCTGCCAGATGCCAGGCGGCGTCACTGAACACGCCGAAATGGGTTGGGGCAATCCTCTGGAACGCGCCGTGCGAGAATTCACCCATCAGGCGGTTGAGGCTCTCTCGCCAGATTTCCAGGTGAAATTCGGGTGGAGGGGTGGGTAAACGCAGGTGGCGGACTGAATCCAAACGCACACCTCCCACATCGCCGGTAAAGCAGATATCTTCGAATATATACACATAATGATGGTAAGCATGCCCAGGTGTGTCCACCGCCCGAAAACGGAGTTTGCCAATCTCAATCACATCCCCATCCTGTGGAACTGCCAGCTTTTCTGGCGGCACGGGCAGGAACTCTCCCCACAACTTTTGCATCAGATCCCCATAGATGCGAGCCGCGCTGGATAATAATTTTTCTGGATCGATCAGATGCGGAGCTCCAACGGGATGCACGTGAATGCGCGCCCCTTGCCGCGCCAGCCAACCGGCTGCTCCACCGTGATCCAGGTGAATATGGGTCAAAAGGACATCCGTGATATCTGTCACCTTGAAACCATGCGCTTGCAGGTTATTCTTAAGTGCTGGGACAGTAGAACCTGGCCCGCATTCGACCAACACCGCGCCATGCTCATGTGGGATCAGATAGCTGGCAATTGCCCCGGGAGTATCCATGAAATTTAAGTCGAGGGTGTGGATTGGGGTTTCCCCATTCTTATTTTGAGCCATTTCAAGCCTCCTTGCTTCTTATTTCCACTTACGCGGCGCTAAGTATACCTGGAAAAGATGATAACAGGTTTAGGATTTCGTACAGCCTTGATGAAAACATTATGTTAAAATCATGGATATGGAACAAGATAAGCGGCTTGTGATGGGGAAAGCGCTGATTTGGATAGGGCGGCTGTTGCCTTTCGGAACGGCAATGGTGATCCTGGCTCTGCTGGTGTATAGTTTTTTTCAGGCTTTCTATTATTTAGATGACGGATTACGCGGAGTGGCACAGGATGGGGCGATCGTCGAGATAGACCCGGCCAGCCCGGAGTATGGCCTGGTTCGCCAGGGGGATATCCTAATCATAATCGATGATGTTTTAATCACCCAAAGCTACCCGGATTATCGCGGGAAGCTGCCAGGGGAACAGGTGCCCATTGTCATACGACGCGGGTCACAGCAGATCGAGGGCCGTCTTACTTTATTTGATCCGCCCGTCGATGAAGTCGTCCGGCGCATTATTCCCTTACTGGTGGCTGTGGTGTTCTGGGGTATGGCGATGAGTGTGAAGTTCTTTTCACGCACGACTTCTAACGTTGCCCTGATCTTTTGGGTCTGCCAGGCCGTCGCCGCTCTGCTTACCGCAGGAATGCTTTCCACCTTAGGGTTTGAGGCTCCTTCTCGATTGTTTAACCTGCTGTCATGTTTGATCGGTCCGCTGGCTGTTTACCTGCACCTGGTGTTTCCTCAGCATTTTGATCCGAAACGGTTCCGCCCTCTCATGATCGGGCTTTTTGGATTGGCTTTAGTCTTGGGCATCCCATACTTAATTTGGGGGCCAGCAGGGCTAAGAGCGCGTCCCTTATTCGTGCACTGGTCGTTAATTAACCGCATATTCCTGGCATTTACCGTGCTGCTGGCGTTAGTGATTCTCTTATATACTTATTATCATACGAAAAAACCAGGTATTCGCTGGCAAATCCGGATGTTGACGCTGGGAGGTGTTTTGAGTATATTGCCGGTCGTGAGCTTGAGCCTGCTGCCCGATATTCTTTTTGGCCAACCAATAATCATTTATCAATACAGCTTCTTAATGTTAGCTCTACTGCCCTTTGGTTATGGCTATATCATCTTCCGCCCACAGTTGGTCCGGATTGAGCCTTACATCAGCGTTGGGGTGACATACTTCGGCGTTTACTTCATCGTGGCGAGCTTGTTGTCTCTGGCGATTCTGGCGATCGATCGAGTGGGATTTTTAGAATCCAGTCAGGTCCCTGTTTTACTCTTTTTCCTAACTCTTGTTCTGGCAGGGTTGTATGTCTTTCTGAGCCGAAATATTCGTAAAGCTGTCGCCATGGTTTTTTATGGTAATTGGTATGATCTTCGTTCTGTGAGTGACCAGATCATTCGTGAAGTCGACCATATTACTGATCTCCGCTTGCTGGCGGAAGCAGTCAGTTCAACCCTGGTTAAAAACATCCGTTTGCAGGCCGCGGCGATGCTATTTTGGGATGAACAAGGAAAAGTTATTTCATCTGGAACATCTCCTTCGGCTTTGCAGAGTCAATGGCCTTTGCATGATTTACAGGAGATACCAGCCGAGGAGAAGAGCCTTTTATCAACGGGAGAATTTATTTCCAAAGACTCGTTGCCAGCCTATTTAGCGAAAAGAGATTCCTCGCGCCAAGGGCAGCGGGTATTCCAATTTGCTCAGGTTGAATTATGGGTTCCTGTGATTGGGCATAGCGCTGTGCAGGGGGTGCTCCTTGTGGGGCCCAGGATTGAAGGGGATTTCTACAGCCAGGAAGATATCCAGCTTTTTCATCTGATATCCCATCAAGTTGGCCGAAAAGCTGAAAACCTGGCCCTGCTTGCACGATTGCGAGATCATGCCTCCGATCTTGAGCAGCGAGTGGAAGAACGCGCTGCTCAAATGCATGATGCCAGGCAGCGTGTCGAAACCATCCTGGCTAATATCGGAGATGGGGTTATTGTCATTAGCACCGATGGCGCTGTTCTGATGGTCAATGCTGCTTTTGAAGATATTTCTGGTTATACCCAAACAGAATTGATTGGAAAGAATTACCGCATCTTGCTGCATGAGCAGAATAATTCCAGCACTATTGATGAAATGCGGGAAGTGGTGCAATCGGGCGCATCCTGGCGGGGCGAATTGGTTGCCCGGGCCAAGGACGGCCACACCTATGATATCAATATCACCATCGCGCCATTGCGTGATCAGGATGGACAAATCTCAGGTTATGTTGCCTCTCAACGAGATATCACCCGCTTGAAAAGAATTGAGAAGCTTAAGGATCATTTTATCGCCGACATTTCGCATGAGCTGCGCACTCCAATCTCCAACATCTGTTTGTATATGGATTTGTTGGAAAACGCCCCTCCTGCATCTCAGCCACAATACCTGGCGGTATTGAAGGAACAAAGCCGGCTTTTGAAAGCGATGGCAGAATCGATGTTTGATCTGAACAGCCTGATGGCAGAAAAAGACCGCTGTGCAGACATGCAATCCATCTCCCTAAATTCGATCGTTCATGAATTAGTGGACACCTACCAGTCTCTGGCCAGGTCGGCTAATCTGGAGATGGTGTTCAACCTGTCATCAGGACTGCCGCGTATTCAGGGCGATCCGAAACAGCTGGCGAGGCTGATCTCTAACCTTCTAACCAATGCTATCCGCTACACACCACAGGGTGAAGTGCAGGTGCGCACTTTGTTACGAGATTCGCGGGTTTGTTTAGAAATTCAGGATACTGGTATTGGGATTGATACAGAAGACATGCCATTTCTATTTGATCGTTTCTATCGGGGGAGGAACGCCCGGCAAACGGATTCCCCCGGCACAGGCCTGGGGCTGGCGATTGTCAAGGAAATTGTCGATCTGCATCAGGGTGCCATTAAAGTTGATAGCGAAGTCGGAAAAGGGTCGCTTTTTATGGTTGAGTTTCCATTAAGTGAAGAGTAAACATGGCAGAAGCCACTATCTTAATCGTAGAAGACCATGATATATTGCGGGAAGGCCTCAGAATTCTATTGGAGACGGAGGGTTTTAAGGTGATGTCCGCTCCACATGGGTTGAGAGCGCTTGAACTGATGGATGCAGTTTCTCCAGATTTGATTTTATCGGATATATCAATGCCCGAAATGGATGGGTTTGAGTTTTATAATGCCGTGCGTCTGCGACCTGAGTGGGTCACGATACCATTTATTTACCTGACTGCGCGTGGGGAAAGAAACGATGTCTTTGCAAGTAAAAAACTGGGCGTTGAAGATTACCTGGTCAAACCGGTGGACCGCCAGGAGCTTATCGCCACAATTCGTTCGCGGCTGGACCGCAGCCAACAGTTGATGTTGGCCCAGCTGCAGCAGGCTTACCAGGCCAGTTTGATTATGCTGGCAAACGCTATCGAACTGCGCGACCATTATACTCGCGGGCATGTCGAGCGAGTCATGCGTTTTTGCACATTCATTGCCGAATATATGGGTATGTCGCCAGTCCAGATCAAGGCTCTGCAATTTGGGGCAATTTTGCATGATATTGGCAAGATTTATATTCGGGAAGATGTCTTATACAAAGCTGGGCCGCTTACAGGCGATGAATGGGAGGAAATGAAGCAGCATGCGGTGATAGGTTCAGAACTGTTACACAGCGTGCCCTATCTGGCACAGGCGATTCCGATCATTCGCCACCACCACGAACGCTGGGATGGATTGGGTTACCCGGATGGCTTGGCGGGTGAGGATATCCCCCTGGCGGCGCGCATTGTGACTGTGGCGGATTCGTTCGACGCGATGACGACCTTGCGCGTCTATCAAAGTGCGGTTTCTCCCGAGCGCGCCTTGCAGCAGATACTGGTTGGGAGCGGCAATATGTATGACCCGGAAGTAGTTTCTGCTTTTGCCGCGGTCTGGGAGAAAATCCTATCGACCTTAGAGTAGGTAGTATTCTGGATCGACCCGGGCGGGCTCAATCTTTCCAGGTGGACAGTTCATCCAGCAGGTGTTTTTCTCCCGCTTCCAGGCGCAAGCCTGCTGCACCAAGGTTGTCCTGTAATTGTTCGATTGTGTGAGGCCCGATGATCGGGCTGGTGATCACGGGATTGGAAAGCATCCAGGCCAGGGCGATCTGCGAGACGGACCGGCTTCTATCCTGCCCAAGCGATGCCATTTTGTCTAAAAGCTCCCAATTGCGCTCAGTGAAGTAACGGCGCGCACCTTCCAGGCGGACGCTATCCGGCGAGGCGTCTTGGCGATATTTCCCGGTCAGGAAGCCGCCTGCCAGAGGGCTGTAAGGAATCACGCCCAGGCCATACCTGCGGCATACGACCTCCAGTTCTCTCTCGAATTCTGCTCGATGAACCAGGTTATAGTGGGGTTGAAGTGAAACAAAACCTGCCAGGTGTTCCAGGCGTGAAACCCAGAGAGCTTCGGTCAATCGCCAGGCTGGATAATTCGAACAGCCAATGTAACGTACTTTTCCCTGACTGATCAGAGCATCCAGCGCGGAGAGGGTTTCTTCGATGGGCGTATTTTCATCAAACCAGTGGGTCTGGTATAAATCAATGTAATCTGTCCCCAGGCGGTGCAAAGAGTTTTCTGCGGCGCTGATGATATGGGCGCGCGAAAGACCCTCATCGTTTGCTCCATCCCCCAATCTCCCGCGCACTTTTGTGGCGATAACCAACTTTTGGCGAGGAATGGCTGACTTCTTCAACCACTTTCCCAGGATGGTCTCAGCCACCCCGCCAGGGTTGCCGTCGACCCAGGTTGAATAGATGTCAGCCGTATCGAAAAAGTTGATTCCTGCTTCGTAGGCTGCATCCAGGATCTGGTAAGACAACGCTTCATCTGCAGTCCAGCCAAATTGCATCGTCCCCAGGCACAACTCAGAGACTTTCAGCCCGCTGCGACCAAGATAGCGATATTCCATAGCTCTGCTTTTCCCTTTCTATGCGCAGGTGATTTTTCTCATAGCAGCATCAAAAACTTCAATAACAGCAGCTGCCGATGGGCTGGAGGGGTATTGGTCGGCAAACAGACTCCAAATCATCTCATCCGCCAGTTGCCCTTCTGGGCCAGACAAGCGCTTGCGCAAGGTTGCTTCGTGAGTATAACCCAGCTTGCGCGGCACCGATGCGCTGCGCACATTGGCTGGATCGCAGTGGATTTCCACTCGCCGGACAGAACAAAGGGTGAAGGCGACCTTGGTCAACGCCGCAGAGGCCTCGGTCGCCAGCCCCTGGTTAATGAAATCCTTATGAATCCAATAGCCAATTTCCAAAGCCTGTTCGCCTATTCTGGGGTGTAAGCCGGTGCCGCCTATTACTCTGGTCTCGTCAATGTTGAAAATGCCATAGATAAAATTCTGTCCCAGGTCAAATTCTCCTCGAAAACGGCGCAAAATCTCGATTTTTTGCTCGATTTCTTGCGGTTCGTCTGCCGCCCAGGGCATCCACGGAAGCAGGTGCTCCAGGCTCTCATCGACAGCGGTCTTCATCAGCTGTGCGTCGGCTGGGTTCCAGCAGCGCAGCACGAGACGGTCTGTCTGAATCCGATATGCGAGGTTGGGGATTTTAACTGTATCCATAGGGGTTATTCTTCTGCCAACGCCACATATCGGCGCAGATATCATCCATGCTCTTTTCGCTCCGCCAGCCCAATTCGCGGTTGGCTTTGCTGGCATCGGCATAACTGACTGCCGCATCGCCTGGCCTGCGTTCAACCACCCGGTGGGGTATGGCGTGGCCACAGGCCTTCTCAAAGGCGGCGATCACTTCCATCACGCTGTGGCCCCGGTTCGTGCCCAGGTTGTAGGCCACCAGTCCGGGGTGTGTCTGGAGCTTTTCAAGGGCGCGCAGATGTCCTAACGCCAGGTCAACGACATGAACGTAATCTCGAATACAGGTTCCGTCGGGTGTGGGATAATCATTGCCAAATACGTGCAGCTCTGGCAGCCGGCCCACCGCGACCTGGGCCACATAAGGCAGCAGGTTATTGGGGATGCCCTGGGGGTCTTCACCAATTCGTCCGCTTGGATGGGCGCCGACTGGATTAAAATAACGCAGCAGCGCAATGTCCCAGCTGTTATCGGAAGTGTACAGGTCCGCCAGGATTTGTTCGATCATCAGTTTTGTGCGACCATAAGGATTGATCGCCCCTAAGGGGAAGTCTTCCCGGATGGGAACTGTTTTCGCTTCACCATAAACAGTGCAGGATGAGCTGAAAACCAGGGACTTAACGCCATAATGCGCCATAACCTCCAAAAGGTTTATCGTGCCGGTAATGTTATTTTGATAATAGCGCAGAGGGATGCTGACCGACTCGCCAGGCGCTTTTAGCCCGGCGAAGTGGATGACAGCATCGAAGGAGTCGCTTGCAAAGACCTGTTCGAGCGCCTGGCGATCCAGCAGGTCGACTTTGTGGAAGGTCAGAGGTTTACCCGTAATTGCCTGGACGCGTATCAGGGCTTCTTCCTTGCTGTTGCACAGGTTGTCCACGACAGTTATTTCATAACCTTCTTGAAGCATTTCCAGGCAGGTGTGGCTGCCGATAAAACCAGCGCCGCCAGTGACGAGAATTTTCATGGGAGTATCCTTATCTGGTATATATCTGTGTGAGTTTAGGAAGGGTTTGGATCTCTTGCAGGTTATGCTTTATACCCGATCATGCGCAGGAAGCCTTTCCGCCAGGCAATTTCCTCTTCATCTTCCACTCCCTGGGGGGAAAAGCCATCGATCACGCCCAGGATGCCGCGGCCCTGCTCGTTTTCTGCCACTATGACCGTGGTAGGGTTGGCAGTGGCGCAGATTATGTGGCATACCTCTGGCACCATCTTAATCGAGTTGAGCACATTGATGGGGTAGTAACCCTGGCCCAGGAAGACAATGAAGCTGTGCCCGGCTCCAATTTCCAGGGCGTTCTTGCGGGCCAGCTCAATCATCTCAGCGTCTGTCCCCGCTGTCCGCACCAGGCATTTGCCGGAGGCCTCGCAAAATGCCAGCCCAAACTTGATCCCTGGGACAGCCGTCACCATTGCCTCGTATACATCCTCTACGGTTTTGATGAAATGGGTCTGCCCCAGGATGAAATTTGTTTCCAGAGGTTTTTCAATTGCAACAGTATGCAGGTTCATATTTATCTCCTTGCAACACAAGAAAATTGAACAGCTGTAATTCTACACCCAAAAAGATCGGGTGCTTTGGAACTCGATCTCCAAAACACCCGATGCAATAGCTCGTTTACATTTATCGAAGGTAGTCGAGCGGGTTGACTTTTACGCCATTGATCGCCAGTTCGAAGTGCAGGTGTGGGCCGCTGGAGTTGCCAGTGGTGCCTAGAGCGCCAATGTACCCGCCCTGGTATACGCTCTGACCGCAGCCCACAGCGATGGCGCTCAGGTGGGCGTAAGCGCTTTGCCAGCCGTTGCCATGATCGATGACGATCAGGTAGCCATAACCGTAATCGCTCCAGCCGGAGTAGACGATAACCCCGCTGTCGGTGGCATAGATCGGGTTGCCTTCTGCTCCACCAATATCAATCGCTGGATGGACCGCGGGATCGTATGTATATCCAGAAAGGGTTCTGTCGGTTGTTGGCCAGACAAAGGTGCCTGTGCCGATGGCACCCTCGTAGATCGCTCCACATGCTCCGGAACCATAATACCGAGCCGCAGCGGCATTTTGGCGCGTAATGGCAGGAGGGCCCCAGTCCTTGATATCGCGCTTTCCGCCCGGAATGATTAACCAATTCCCAGGCTCAATCCCAGTGCCATTCAGACCAACTTGAGTCAGGTCGAAATTGTTGCCGGCGTAGTTGACGATTGCCTGCGGATCAACTTTGAAAGTATCCGCTACTGCGCCTAGCGTATCATTTTCTTTCCACTGATAATACGTGCCGTCTGTCGGCAGGATATTCAGCACCTGATTGGGTTTGAGAAAGTGGGGATTGTCATTCAGCACATCGAAGTTGCCCCACAAGATGGTTTCGGGTTTGAGGCTAAAACTGTAAGCGATGCTGAAGAGTGTATCTCCCATTTGGACCGTATAGGTGATGACATTCACCCTCGGTCGAGTGGGGATGATCGTCTTCAAGCTAATTTTGCGAGAGATGCCCTCCGCCAGCAGCGCGGTTGGGGTTGTCAGGGGAGTCAGCTCAACCGGGATGGTTTCTTCCTCAATCAGGATGGCCTCTTCAGGAGCAGCCTCCTGGGTAGTCATCTCCGGAGCTTGAGCCTGGGCGGCAGTCTTATCTTCGGGGAAGAAACGCTGCCAGGCCAGAAAAGCCAGCAAAGCAATCAGGCCGACCATCAGCATATTCAGGCCAATTTGCTGTAACAGCGGCCCAACGTTTCGTTCCCGAGCAGGCTGCTCTGATTTAATAGAAGTATTGTTTTCGTCCATCATATTATACCGATACAGATATTTGTAAAAGCCTAGATCACAAACTCGCCATTTTTGTAAAATAATTCGCCATCGACCAGGATTTCGCTGTTATCTTGCATATCGCAAATGAAATCCCAGTGGATGCTGGACTGATTCTTACTGCCCGTTTCCGGATAACCAGCGCCTACTGCCATATGAATGCTCCCCCCGATTTTTTCATCGTAAAGAATGCTCTTGGTGAAACGCTTGATGCCATAATTGGTGCCAATGGCGAATTCACCCAGGTAGCGTGCGCCTGGATCGCTATCCAACAAGGTGAGCAGATAATTCTCATTTTTGCGAGCGGTGGCTTTTACCACTTTACCGTCCTTGAAGGTGAGTTCGACCCCTTCCACCTCCCGGCCTCCGTGAATAGCAGGATAAGTAAAGCGCACCCAGCCGTTGACAGATTCTTCCACTGGGCCGGTGAAGATTTCGCCATCGGGCATATTTTTATCGCCAGAGCAGTTGATAAAGCGGCGTCCATCGATCGATAGAGAAAGGTCGCTGTTAGGCCCACGCACAATCACCTGCTTTTTGCCATTGATCCAATCTACCAACCGTTGCTGCTTGTCGCGTATATTTATCCAGGCCTGGATGGGATCGGGCTGGTCGGCAAAAGTGGCTGCATAAACAAAGTCTTCGTAGTCACTCAGGCTCATATCTGCATCCTGGGCATAGGCATGGCAGGGGAAATTGGTTAATGTCCAGCGCAGGCTGCCATCTGCTGAGCGCTGCATATAAGTTTTCATCAGGTCACGGCGGGCTGTCTGTCTGCGGCGCTGCTTTTGAGGATCGATGCCAGTCAGCGAGCGCGTATTTTTAGCGGCTCGCAAGCTGATCAAGACATCTGTTTTCTCGAACAGCATGGTTTCGACTGGGGATACCCATTCCAACTGGGCATCGCTCGACTCTTGCAGAATGGTTTGCTGGATATCATCGTCATCCCACATGATATTTGGGTGTCCACCGGCGCGCAGAACGCAGCGTACTACTTCGTTCACTAAGGGCGAAGCCAGGGTGTTGGCGTTGATCAGCACCCATTCTCCAGGCTTAACATTGGTGGAATAGTTGACCAATATTTTCGCCAGGTTTTCAATTCGATAATCTTTCATAAGTTTTTAGCTCCTGTTTTCAACAAACCTGCTGAATGGCAGGTTTCCACATTATAACATAACCAATTTGGTGTGATTCTGATGACGGATGGCAGGGAACATAACTTCAACGACTGGTGTTAAAATTATAATCGTTAGTACTTCCCTGGATGAACCGGGGCAGCTTTGAGTGACTTGTGGTGATATTTTGAGTATAAAAAAACTTGACTGGCTATATTGTGTGATAAACCTGGTTTTAATCCTCAGCCTGGCTGGCTGCAGCAAGAGCCCTGCCAGTACGCCTCCTGTAGAGCTGCTCATAAATTCTGCCACACCAGCAGCTTCCCCTGTCCCTTCGAATACTCCTGCTGCGACAGCTACAATTGCGGCTACTCCAACCGAAACGCCTGCTCCGACCCTGACTCCCACAGCCTTATTGTATGCTCAGCCGGCTACTGCTCTGCCAGCCTCTTTTGAACTGATTTCTGTGGAAAGTGCAGGTCGGGTCTCCGCATTGGCAGAGTGGGGCGAGCCTACCGTGACTGATCTGGCCTGGACTCCAGATGGGTTAATCCTGGCAGTGGCGAATGACACTGAGATTGTGTTGTACGACCCGCAAACGCGTCAGGTTGTGCGGACTTTATACCCTCGCACCAAGGGCATCGTGGATATTGCTTTCAGCTCCCGTGGAACCTGGCTGGTAGCTGGCAGCCGGTGGGGCACCGATCAGACAGGCTATATCAGCAGCCTGGAGCTGTGGCTGGGCCCCAATTGGAAACCGTTGGGTGTTCTTTATAATGCTGGGAGAGCTTTGAGCAGTTTTGATTTCTCCCCCAATGGCAGAGTTTTCGCGGCTGCTTTCACCAGTTCGGTGGAGTCTCAGAATAGTGTAGAGTTTTGGAGCACATTAACCTGGGCAATCACAGGTACTCTGCAAACTGGCCCAGCTCTGGATGTGGCTTTTTCTCCCCAAGATGATTTCTTGGCGGTCACTCCAGACCGATATGCTATCCGCATCTGGGATGGGATAAACAAAGAATGGGCCCATCGCCTGTCCACTTCGTTTACCGGGGCGGTTACCAGGATTGCCTTCTCTCCAGACGGCGAAATGTTAGCTTCGGGCCACTACGATGGCGTTATCCGGATGTGGGATGTCCAAACTGGGACTCAGCTCTTGACGATGAGCACGGATGAGGTGATCGAAAGCCTGGGCTTCAGCCCGGATGGCAGTTTACTTGCCACGGGAGGAAGCTACCAGAACAGTCTGGTGCGCATCTGGGATAGCCATTCAGGCACGCTTCTGCGAACTCTGGAGGGGCATGATAAGGGCGTGGGTTATTTGTTATTTTCGCCAGGTGGGCAGTATCTGGTAACGGGATCCTATGATGGCACGTTACGCTTGTGGGGAATCCGGCCGTGAAAAAATCAGGCCAGATTGCTGGCCTGGTCAATATGATCATCGTGGCTGTCTTTTTGCCATCGGTTATAGACATCCAATATAATAACCTGCCCGTTGGTCTCCCTCCGCACGCATCTATATCCGCCTCCTTACCCGATCTGGTCAAAACCACCCCGCAGAATGCATCCGGTTTGGCGCAGTTTGCGGAGATATCCTTCAGCCCCTGGGATCTGGTGATGGCGCTGGCATGGTCGCCGGATGGCAAAGCCCTGGTGGTTTCGGCTGGGGAAGATGTGCATATTTACCTTGCGGATGGCCTGACCAGGCAGGTATCATTGAAAACAGGTGCTTTTTCGCACAGCCTGGCTTTTAGCCCGGATGGACGCTGGTTGGCTGTAGGGAGCCGGGATGGCAAGGTGCGGGTGTGGGATTTTCAAGCTTTGCTATCTGCTCAAGTCGATCTGCCCCCTGAGTTGGTTCTCCTCGCGCATAAAAAAGGGGTGAATAGCGTGGTTTTCAGCCCAAATGGGTCGTACCTGGCCTCAGGGGGCAATGATGCCGTGGCTCGATTATGGGAGCTTGGTACTGGCAGGCTGCTGCAAACGATGATTGGAGGTACGCATGCGGTACCGTCCATTGCTTTTCCCACTGATGGGGGCAACCTGGCAATTATCAATGGCAATCTTGTGCGCCTGCGAGAGGTGGGCTCAGGTCGGATTGCTGGGACCTTTCGTTGGACTACTCCGCTCTTCAATCTTTCATTCAGTCCGGACGGGCAAACCCTTGCAGTGGGGGGCAATGATAATCAGGTGCTGCTGTGGGAGGCGGGAAGCGCCTTCCGCACCGGGCAGGAGAAGTATCCTGTTCCGATCCAATTCACCGGGCATAACGGATTGACGAATAGTTACCATTCCTTGATCTGGCGAGTGGTTTTCAGCCCGGATGGTTTGCTGCTGGCTTCGGCTGGGGGCGATAAGACCGTGCGCATCTGGCAGGTCGATCCACCCCAATCGATAGTGGCTCTGCGAGAGCATACGGCAGGAGTGACCTGTGTGGCTTTCGATCCTGCAGGGAAAATTCTGATAAGTGGAGGCCTGGATGGGAAAGTGAGGTTCTGGGGGGTTCAGAAGTAAAGTTTACAAGGTTTTTACAGTAAGCATACCCCTATTTATTAATCAAATACTAAAGTATGGATATGTCCTGATCACGGGCAGATCGGTTTAAATTTTAGTTAGTCAGGAGATGTCCAATGAAAACGTCTAGTAACAGATTGCGGATCGGTACAGTTCTCAGCTTATTTCTAATTATAGCTGTGCTGACCAGCTCCACGGCAGTAGCCTCTGCTGCTCCAGCCGCGCCAGCTAATGGGGGTATGATCAGCGGTTGGGTTTCTTCGCAGGGAGGTTTTCCGCTGCCCGTTGGTACGGTCGTCAAATTATTTGAACCAGATGAGCAGACCGTGCGCGGTCAGGCGATACCGGACGCCGATGACGGCGAATTTCAGCTTGGCCCGGTGCCTAATGGGATGTATGTGCTGAAGGCAGTGCCTCTGCCCACCAGCGGGTATACGCAGTCTTTGCCCAGGGTATTTTCGGTAGTCAATGCCCCGGTAAACCTGGGCGAAGTGGCTCTTACTGAGCCGCAGGTGCTTGGGACGGTCTATGGTCCGGATGGGCTGACGCCAGCAGCCGCTGAAGTACTGGTATATCTGGGAGATGGCCAGGTTCTACAAAAAGCGCTTGCCCCTGATGGAATCTTTCAGATGGGCGGTTTGCCAGTTGGCGGTTACGCGCTGCAGGCTTTCCCGGTTGGGAATGTGGCTTATTGGAGATCCGCCAGGCAGGCGATCAACATCGTCGATCCTGCTGCTGTCCAGAGCGTTTCCTTGACCCTGCAAGAGGCTCAGCTATGGGGATATGCCCAGGATGAAATGGGCAACCCGGTGCGCGAGGCCAGGGTTACGGCAGCGAATGGTTCAGGCGATCGCTTTTCAGATCTATCCAATGCCACTGGCTTTTGGGCGATTGGTGGGCTGGCAGATGGCAATTACAGTTTGGGCGCGCTGCCGCCCTGGGCTAACAGTGGTCTTTTGCCCCCAGAACCAGTTGCAATCAGCTTGCCTGGTGCAGCAAATCCTTATACGCTTGTTTTTGGCACACCGCCAAAACAGGTGCAGGGCTTCGTCATGACGAACACTGGTTTGCCAGTCTTCCATGCCCAGATTCTGGCTCGCCGGGTGAACCTGCCGGGGCAGGCTCAGGCTTTGAGCGAAGCCGATGGAACATACCAGCTCAACCTGGCTCCAGGCCTGTGGGCGCTCACGGTGAAGCCGATCACGGATACTTTGCCGCTCAATTGGGTGTATCCAGAATCTCCGCAGCTCGTTTACTTCCTGGAGAATAATGATCCTGAGACTCGCACGCAGAATTTCACCGTTTTGACGGCTGATGCTTTGGTCAGCGGGATTGTGGATATGCCCGATGGCTCCACCCCGCCATTTACAGTGACAGTTGGTCTCTACAACGATGAGGGAATTGGACGAAGAGTCCAGATTGATCCTGTGGACGGCGCCTTTGAGGTCTCCTTACCCAATGGTGGATATAAGGTCATGGTTCACCCATATGATCCGGGGTATCTCGGCCCTGTGGTTGAACCAATCGTCCTGCCGCCAGAGGGTGTTCTTGACCTGGGGGTATTGACTCTGCTGCAGCGGGATGCTGTAATCAGCGGCACAATTACCTCAGAAGGGGCAGGGGTTGCCAGCATACCCATTATTGCCTGGCGTCCAGGAGTTCCGGGCAGTCTGCGCACCGTCAGCGCTGCGGATGGACAGTATGCCCTGGCAGTCTCAGAGGGCACCTGGTATATCCAGCCAGCGCCCATGTCTGACCAGCCATATCTCTTTACTGGCGCTGGTGTACAGGTGGAAATCCTGGCTGGAGGATCGGTGGAGGAAGTGGATTTTGATCTGATCGCTACCGATGCGATAATTACTGGAGTGCTTGTCGATGAGGCAGGGGAGCCGGTTGGTGATGCTCATGGATGGGGCGCTGCTTCCCAGGTCGGATCTCCAGGTATTCATAACGGAGCGCCCATTGACCATGGTGTGTTCACGATCCAGGTGCCGGCCGGGTTGTATCGTGTACTGGCATATCTCCCCGCTGGCAGCCCATATACTTCTTCTGCAGAGCGACAGGTGCTGGTCGGTCATGGAGAGAATGTCGAAGTCAGGTTGCCAGTGGAGGTTAAGAATGCCAAAATTGTCGGTGCGTTATGGGATCCCCGCAACCAGGATGTAGTTGAAGGAGTAAATGGGTTGGTAGGAGCCTGGTCAGGAGATAATTGGGTGGCAACACCGATCAATGAAAGCAACGGCAGCTATGCCATGGGGGTATCGGCGGGCCTCTGGCACCTGAATTTCCGTATTGACCCGGATGCGGGTTATGCAAAAATAACTGGCCCTGTAAACGTCCCTGTCCAGGCAGGAGATATCGTGGGACTGCCCCTGGGTGTGCTCCCCAAGGATGCCGAGATCCAGGGTACAGTGGTCGCCCCAGATGGTTCTCCCTTGGCTGGGGCCAGGGTGATGGCGCGTGGCGTCAGCAGCCCTGTCAAGGACGTCTGGTTCCAGGCGGATATTGAAGAAGATGGCAGCTTCAGCCTGGCAGTGCCTCATGGGCGGTATCGCCTTGGAGCTACGATCCATCAACCCGACTGGATCAGGCCGGCAGAATTGAATGTAATTGTGCCTCCCGACAGCATTTCAAGCGGGCATGTATTGATGTTCCGTTTGCCAGATGCAACCGTCTCTGGAACACTGACGGTCAGCAACACGCTGATTGGCGGTGAAGTCCAGGTTTGGGCGTGGTCAGAAGATGGAGGGTTCACTAAAGCGGCATACCCGGTCACCTTGAGCGGCTCTACTGCCAGTGGGCCTTATGAATTGGGGGTTATATCAAATACGGTCTGGCACCTGGGGGCAATCTTCGAAACTGAATCTGAGTATTGGTATGGCCGCGTCGATGTCGCGATGGGAGCAGGTGATACCGAACAGGATATCATCCTGGAAGGCCCGTACCCCAAACCAGCGCCAGTAGTAGTGACTTTTGACGCCAGCCAGCCTCAACACATCGCTCTGGCAGATGGCACGCATATCTTCATCCCGGCGGGAGCCATGCCGGTAACGGGAATGGTTACTTTACGGATCGTTCCAATTGCCACGCTGCCGCACCAACAGCATGCCAATGTATATCGTTATGGATATGCTTTCCTGGCTACGGATGTCTATGGTCAGCCGATTGAAGCGCACTTCAACCAGGATGTAGTGATCACATTCCGTTATGACGAACTTGAACTATATCGCATGCAGCTTGCTGAACAGTGGTTGAAGCCAGCCTATTACTCGACGACTACAGAACGCTGGACTTTCCCAGAAAGTTATGTTATTGATACCGAAGCGAATCGCATCACCATGCAGATTGATCATTTCACAGATTTTGCCTTGACTGGAGTGTACATCAACTTTATATATCTGCCAGTGATGGTTCGATAGTTTGGTATAAACCATTCAGCGGGCGGGTCAGAGAAGATTGACCCGCCCGCTGTTGATTAGGGGGAAAACTACACCTGGATTCTGATACCCTCGACCTGAGCAGGGATCAGGGTTGGTTTTGCTCTCTTTCTCTGGCAATGGCAGTTAGCTGGAGATGGAACTGCTGAGCGCCAAAGGTTGCAGTTGCATTAGCGGACAGGGTTGCCTGGGCTGCGAATGGCGAGATTTGCGTGCTGGATGCCTCTTGACCATTCTTCCCGCCATCTCCAACAATGCAAGCTGCAAGGAGAATGCTGAATCCCAGAAGTAGCACGAGGATGAAGCGGATGATGGTTTTACTGCGCATTGGGTGCCTTTCTCTTCGATATTCGGTGAAACTGCCTGACCATTCTTTCCTGCTTTTCATTATCAATATGATTTTGCATTCTATGTCACAGTTTTTGGTGCAATAAGTGTGCCATGATGGCCGCTTTTTGCGGCATTCATAGAACAAATATTTGGAACAAATCTTGTATCCTCAAGGCATAGAAGGCTCGTAATATTTATAGGAGAAACCCAGGTGCCAGACGCGATCTATACGCTCAATGATGATCCAGAGTTTTTCTCAATTCGATATTTAGACCACGGCGACCCGGCCCGGAAATCCTTGCTTGCCTCCCAATGGCAGTTTTTCAGCCGGCTGGATCCCTCTACCCGAGAAACCTACAAAATACTGGTGCGCAACACGAATCCGATCAGTGAAGTAATCGTAGATCATCTCATGCCACCAGCCTCGCCAGAGGGCCGCTATCGCGTCGAGACGTTTGTGCCAGGAAAGCATGCCACCACCCGCAAAGCTATCTTTACGATTACGCACAATCTGCGACCCGATGAACAGGGGCGAACGCAGTTTGAAGAAATGTTGGCGCTGGTGGATATGGAAATGCTGATCGATGTCTGGGTTTCGCTGGGGATTTTTTACCTGGACCCCAGCCGACATGCGGATATCGGACGCGTGCGGCAGTATGATCTCAGTCGCGAGGATCCCCCCCGAGAGATTTCGTTTGGGCCGGTTCGCTGGGTGCCGGTGGTGTCTAATTTTTCGAACGAGACCCGTTTTGACGCCCCGGTGGGCACGCCTGAAGAACGCGAGATGCCTTTTCCTAGCGGGCGGGTCATGTGGGGCAGCTACCCGGTTTGGGTTGGGGAGTGGTTGGATGGGAATCCTTTTCTCACCTGGTACAGCTATGGCTATCACACGGGGGCAGATTTGAACCTGCCAGGTGTCAGCAGCGCTGATAAAGGCAAACCGGTTTATGCCATCGGGAACGGCCTGGTGACCTATGCCGGCAGCGCGGGAAGTTGGGGCAATATCATTGTGATTGAACACCCGGATGCCAGTGTGACCCGTCCCGATGGACAGGTGGTCCGGCAGCAGGTGTATTCCCGTTATGGACACGTGGATGAGCACATTCTGGTGCGCGCCGGTCAGACGGTGGAGCGAGGGCAAAATATCGGTTTTATCGGTCTGGCGGCTGGTAACACCTCCGGTTGGCATCTTCATTTTGATATCAGCTATACAGATGTTTTAAAGAAGAGACCGGCTCACTGGCCCGATATGACTGCCGTGAACGCTGTGCGAGGTTCACGGGGTTCACATGCCTATGAGAGCGCGCGGGCCTCTGTGATGCGCCAGGTGATTGATCATTATCTGGATCCGATGCGCTTTATCCAGGACAATCACGGCTGAGACAGCCTCCGTTCCCTGGTGAAAATAAATCTTTGATTGTGTTACAATCGCAGCATCTCGGGGCAGGCAGCCTTACGGTCGCTCTGCCTGGCGAGGAATTATCTTATGCAAAAATATACTCAGCCTCAGGAGAAAAGCGGTGTGTGACACAGTCATAGTAACAGCCCAGGCAGCCGCGGATGGCGTGGCCATTTTTGGCAAAAACTCTGACCGCGAGCCGAATGAAGCCCAATATGTGGCCTCCTATCCAGCAGCCGACTATCCGGCTGGCAGCCGTTTGCGCTGCACCTACATCGAAATTCCCCAGGTTGAACATACTTTTGCTGTGCTGCTCTCCAAACCTTTTTGGATGTGGGGGGCCGAGATGGGGGCGAATGAGCATGGCGTGGTGATCGGCAATGAGGCAGTCTTTTCTCGTCTGCCAGCCAACCAGCAAAACGCGCTGCTGGGTATGGATTTACTGCGGCTCGGGCTGGAGCGCGGCAAAACAGCCTATGATGCCATGCAGGTCATTACCGGGCTGTTGGAAGAGTTTGGCCAGGGGGGCAGCGGTGGTTATACTCACAGCCTTTTTTATCACAACTCGTACCTGATTGCGGACGCGAAGGATGCCTGGGTGCTTGAAACTGTGGGCAAACATTGGGCTGCCCGGCAGGTTCGGGGTGTGTACACGATCTCCAACTGCCTGACGATTGGCAAGGAATGGGATCTGTCCTCGCCCGACCTGGTCAACTTCGCCGTCGAGAAGGGCTGGTGCCGCCGGCGCGAAGATTTCGATTATGCTGTCTGCTATTCTGACCTGATCTATACTCGCTTTGGTGCAGGTCCTTACCGCTGTCAGAGATCTGCTTCGCTGTTGGCTTCGCACAAAGGTGAAATTACGCCCTCGATGGTGATGGCTTTGCTGCGCGATCACGGCCTGCCTGCGGGTGCCCCTTTTCGACCGGATCGTGGTTTGACAGGCGCCAATGTTTGCATGCACGCCAGCCTGGGGCCGGTGCGTATCTCCCAATCTACGGGTTCAATGGTTTCATATTTACAACCTGAAAATCCACCCCACTTTTTTACCGGCACCGCAGCGCCCTGCACCAGCCTGTTCAAACCTTTCTGGATGGATGCCGGTTTACCGGATATGGGGCCGGAGCCGGCTGGCACATATGACCCTGCCACCCTGTTCTGGAGGCATGAGAGCTTGCATCGGGCCACCTTGCAGGAATATGACCGGCTGATCCAGTTGTATGCGTCTGAAAGAGATGCCCTGGAAGACAAATTCGTCGCTCAGGCATTACAAATGGCGAATCAACCCGCTGCAGAGCGAAGCCAGTTTTCGTCCCAATGTGTCCAGGAGGCAGAGGCTGCCGAAGCCCGCTGGCTGGCAAAGGTGCAAGGCGCGCGCTTGCAGAGACGTCCCGGCTGGCTGCATTCTATCGCCTGGCAGGGGTTCAACCGGCAGGCCCAGATGCCAGATCAGCGCAGTTGAGAGCTATCATCGAATCTGGACTTGCTCTTGCCCTGCTGTCCGCCGTTCTGGGCTTTATCGCCGGAGCGGGGGTATATGTCTTTTCTATCAACCGGCTGCTGGGTTATTTGCGGGACAGCCTTATAAAATCCATTCTGCTGCCTTCTACATTGTTCTTGGTGATTGGGGGGTGGTGCCTGTGGGGTATTCTGTCTCCAAGAACTGCACTGCCTTTTACCATGACGGTGCTGGTGGGGATGGCTCTGGGCGAGATAGGGACGTCTTTGCTCCGCCGCTTTGAGCGCGGCGCGCCTCCGATCTCAACCTCTGGCCCGCTGGTTACCTGGCGCCATCCGCTGACGACCACCGCGCTGCAGGTTATTCAATACCAGGTACCGGTTGCTGGCTGGCAAGGGCCGGCTTTGCGGATTGCTCAACTCAGCGATTGGCATGTCAGTGAAAAACTTCCCCTGGAGTATTTCCACCAGGCCATTGCTCAAAGCAATCAAAAAAGTCCCGATCTGGTTTTTCTCACCGGAGATTTCATTACAAAGCTCTCTGATTTGCGGTTCTTGCTGGAACTGCTCCAGGCGGTGGAAAGCCGCCTGGGGACCTATGCGATCCTGGGAAATCATGACTATTGGGCGGATGCTGGAAAGGTCAGTGCATGTTTGCGGCAGGCGGGCGTTCATATGCTGCATAATGGCTGGGAGCAGTTGCTCATCGATGACAAGCGGCGAGTTTTAATTTTGGGCTGCGAGGATCCGTGGGGGGATGACCGCTGGGAGCCGCCGAATATTCAAAACGCCGACCTGGTTCTGGCGCTTTCCCATACTGCGGATCACATCTATCGACTGCAAAAAGCAGGGGCGCAGGTCGTATTTTCCGGGCATTATCATGCCGGGCAGATCCAGCTCCCTGTCCTTGGGCCGGTGATTATTCCCTCGAAATATGGAAAGCGATTTCAGCGCGGCCACTTTCTAATTCGGGGAGCGCATCTATTTGTCTCGGCTGGAATCGGCGGCGTTCAACCGCCGGCGCGTATCTACTGCCCTCCAGATATATTGATCGTGGATATCGTCCCATCATCTGGATAGGACAGCCAGGCCAGGAATTCAGTATTCCCCTTCGGGCCTAACAGAGGGGAGCGAATCCATCCATGTACACCATAGCCCTGGACCTGGGCAAAACACAATATATCCATCAGCACCTGCTGGTGGATTTCAGGGTCTCGGATCACCCCATCGCCGCGGTTGACTTCAGCCCGGCCGGCTTCGAATTGGGGTTTGATCAGGGCAACCACATCGCCGCCTGAGCCTTGCGCAATCAACCATCCTTTGACCACCGGCAGTAAGATTTTCAACGAGATAAAAGAGGCGTCAATAGTTACCAGATGGATAGTTTCTGGCAGGCGCTCGACATAACGCGCATTTGTCTCTTCCATTACCATCACGCGGCTGTCCTGGCGCAGTTTCCAATGCAGGATGCCTTTGCCAACATCGATGGCATAAACCCGCGCAGCCCCATTTTGCAGCAAACAATCCGTAAATCCGCCTGTGGATGCGCCGATATCCGCGCAGATTTTCCCCTCGACGGGCAAACCAAAGGCCTGCAGGGCAGCAGCCAGTTTTTCGCCCCCACGCGAGACATAAGGCGGGCCAAGGTTGATTTCAATCTGAGCATCCGGGGAAACGTTGGTGGAGGGCTTAATGATGACCTGTCCGTTCACCCGCACCTGCCCAGCCATCACCAGGCGCTGCGCCAGGCTGCGGCTTTCCACCAGTCCGCGCTCGAACAGCAATACATCCAGGCGAGCCTTTGCCATGATGATATTGTAACGGAAAAACTGCACAGTGAGGTGATTGTAAGGGTAAAGAGAGCAAGATTGTGCTATCATATGAGCCAGTTTTGACTGGAGGACCTGCAGATGTTGACTGCCCTTCTTAAAACGATGCGTCCCCGCCAATGGGCGAAAAATGTGGTTATCTTTGCCGCGCTGGTATTTGATCGCCAGCTGGGGCTGAACAACCTCCCGCCGATGCTGCGTACATTGGTTGGGTTTATCATTTTTTGCTTGCTCTCGGGGGTGGTTTATATTATCAATGATATTGCTGATGTAGAAGCCGATCGCAAGCACCCCACCAAACGCAGCCGCCCGATTGCTTCTGGCAGACTGCCCATTCCGGCTGCCTGGGGGGCGGTAATTGCTCTGATGGCGGTTATTTTCCCGGCTGCGTATATTCTATCGCCAGGCTTTGCCGCGGTTGCCCTGGGGTACCTGCTCCTAAACCTGGCCTATTCTAAGTGGCTCAAGCATATTACCCTGATCGATGTCTTCTCGATTGCGCTGGGCTTTGTGCTGCGCGTCGGGGCAGGGGTGACTCTTATTCATGTGGCGCGCTTTTCTCCCTGGCTCTACGTGGTCACAACTCTGGGATCTCTGTATATCGGATTTGGAAAGCGCCGGGCAGAGCTATCCCTGCTGGCTGATGAAGCCAATGCCCACCGGCGGGTATTGGATGGATATACGATTCCCATGCTGGATCAGTATATCTCCGTCCTGGCAAGCACAACCATTATTGCTTACAGCCTGTACACTTTCTCCGCGCCCAACCTGCCAGAAAATCATGTGATGATGCTGACCATCCCGTTTGTGATTTATGGCATCTTCCGCTACCTGGGTTTGCTGCAGTGCGGCGACTCGGGAGGCGCGCCTGAGGAAATATTGTTGAGCGACCGCCCGCTGCAGCTGGTTATGCTGCTGTGGGGCGCTTCGGTGCTGCTCATTTTCTATATCTTTTAAACACCCAGTCAGGGAGATATGCCAGCCTTTACTGCCACTGCGCCAGGAAAAATCATCCTGTTTGGTGAACATGCTGTGGTATATGGCCGGCCAGCAATTGCTGTTCCGGTCAGCCAGGTGCGCGCCAGGGCAGTCGTTATAGCTGAGCCGCGCTGGCCTGCGGGTAAGGTGTGGGTTCAAGCCCCGGATATTGGCCTGAACTCGCCGTTGGATGACTTGCCAGACAATCACCCGCTTTATCAAGCAATTCATGGCGTTTTGATGGAACTGAGGCTGGAACGCTCGCCTGCCTGCCGGGTGCGGATCACCTCTACCATCCCGGTCGCGGCTGGGATGGGATCCGGAGCCGCAGTATCGGTGGCGATTATGCGGGCATATTCGGCTTTTCTGGGCCGGCCGCTGTCCGCGGAACGGGTTTCAGCCCTGACCTATGAAGTAGAAAAGCTGCATCATGGCACTCCATCGGGTATCGATAATACGGTCATCACCCATGCCCGGCCGGTTTATTTTGTGCGCGGTCAGCCCATTCAGGCTATCCAGCTGCCCGTTCCTTTTTCAATGGTGATCGGAGATACAGGCGTATCCAGCCCAACGGCAATTGCTGTGGGAGATGTGCGTTGCGCCTGGCAGGCTGACCCGGCCGGCTACGAGGCAGTCTTTGATGCGATTGGCGAGATCGTTCAGGCCGCGCGCCAGGCGCTTGAGCGCGGCGAGACAGCTGCGCTTGGGCCTTTGATGGATGAGAATCATGATCAGCTTTGCCGGCTGGGCGTCTCTTCGCCAGAGTTGGAGCGGCTGGTCGGAGCAGCCCGTGCGGCGGGCGCTCTGGGCGCCAAGCTTTCCGGTGGAGGCCGGGGGGGCAATATGATCGCCCTGGTGGACTCAGACACGGCAGAAGGGGTTGTCCAGACGCTGCTGCAAAGCGGGGCTCGCCAGGTGATTACAACCCTTGTCCGGCAGCCTGGAGGTACTGAGCCCTATGCCTAGCCAGGATTCTGCCGCGCCGATCCAATTCCTGAAGCTGGGCGGTTCGCTGATTACTGATAAAGCTCAGCCGCATTCTCCACGCCCGGATGTGCTGCGCCGCCTGGCGGGAGAGATCGCTGGCGCTCGCCACAAAACCCCTGGGCTGAAGATCATCTTAGGGCATGGTTCTGGGTCCTTCGGGCATGTGCCGGCCCAGAAGTATGGCACCCGCCAGGGGGTGAAGACGCCAGAGCAGTGGTTGGGTTTTCAGGTTGTCTGGGGGGAGGCGGCTGCCTTGAACCATCTGGTGATAGAGGCTCTGATCGAGGCGGGTCTGCCAGCTATGTCGTTTCCCCCTTCGGCGAGCATCCTGGCTGCTGGCGGCCTGGTGGAACGCTGGGACATATCACCCATCCAGACTGCACTTGATGCAGGGCTGTTGCCGGTTGTCTACGGGGATGTGGTTTTTGATCGTCTGCTGGGCGGCACAATCCTATCCACAGAGGACTTATTTGAACACCTGGCAACCCATTTCCGGCCTTCTCGCCTGCTGCTGGCTGGGCGGGAGCCAGGGGTCTGGGCGGATTATCCTGTCTGCACGCGGCTGCTGAGAGAAATCACTCCCAGGAGCCTGGAGCGCGATGCTCCAGCACTCAGCGGGTCGGCTGCCACAGATGTCACCGGGGGAATGGCAAGCAAGGTTCAGCAGGGCCTGCGGCTGTGTAATCATATACAAGGCTTGCAGGTGCTCATTTTCTCGGCGGAAGCGCCCGGTGCTCTTGAGCAAGCCCTGTCTGGAGAGCGGATTGGCACCCTGTTGAGAGCCGATTAAGACCGGGCTTCAGCTGGCAGGGGGAGAAGGTCAGGTTTCTTGTTCACCCGTTTCCACAGCCAGATCAGGAAAATAATGGCAGCTAACCCCACAGCCGTCATTCCGCTGGTGTTATCCACACGAGTCTGATCCATCTCCTGGAGCGGCGCCAACACAATAAAGAAGCTCAAGGCTCCAGCCGCCAGTGCAAGCTGGTGCGCCTCATCCCAGGCTCCTGAACGGGACATCCATTGGATGATTTTCAGGGCAGCCCCAACCAGGACAACTGACCCTAGAAGGGTGGTCAGCACAGGCACATTCAGGTTTGGCCAGACCCAATTAATCAGGAAGAAAATCAATGTGCCAAGAAATCCAGCCAGCCAAAACCATTTTTTAGCGGGTAGAGCAGGTTTGCCTGTCTCACCAGCCGTAGGACCTTCGGAGAGATTCGGCTTGAACCAATGTTCGGGCAGGCGTGAGGGCAGTCTGCGGGCCAGCTGGTAAAGCAGAACAACCAGGATGATCGCCATGAGATATGGGATCAAGGGAGGGCGATAGGGGGTGAGAAAGAGGAAGCCAAAAAGTACATCCGCGGTGATGAGAAATGCCAACAGGCTCATTCCCCGGCGGCCCAGCCAGGGTTGATCGCGTTGTTCTCGGAAGAACATCTCAACCAGCAAGATCGGGATAGAAATGCTGATGATGGCATGGTAAATGGTGAGTTCCAGGCTCCAGACCCAGTTGACGCCAGCCCAACGCCCGTATGTGCCGAGCAGGCCGATATCCATCCAATTTGGGTCGAAGAAGGATTTCACCATCAGGCCTTCTTCGATGATGCCATAAGCTGCTCCCAGGGCGAAAACCGTGGGCCAGCCCTTGTCCCATCGTACACGCATTTCCCGGATGAGAATGGCTCCACTTCCATACAGGGCAGCCAGGAGAAACAAGGTGAATGGGTTGAAAAATTCTGCTGGTGGGGCGGAACCAGAGAGCAGTTCACCGGTGGCTGGGGCTAAGAAGAATAGAGCTAATGCTGGCCAAAATCCTTTGCGCTTTGATTCCATTTTTAACCTCTCTGTTGTAGTTCCTCAATAAGAATTACAGAATATAATTAGGGAAGTTGCAGCCATAAATGAATTGGCAAATGAATCCACCGCACTGCCTTTTTGCGGTTAAAATACACCTGTTTTGAAAGCGAATTCGGTGCAGAGGTAGAAAGCGCCTATGATTGATCCTGATCACCCTATCCGAATAATCGTAGCCTATGATCAAGCCCTGATCCGCAGCGGGTTGAGCGCGTTCCTGTTGTTGTTTGACGAACTGAAGCTGGTTGGAGAAGCTCAGGATGCAGAAGAAACCCTCCAGTTATGTGAGCTAACCGAACCCAATGTAGTGCTGATGGATCTGGGCCTCCCTGGAGAGGACAGCCTTTCCGTTACCCGGACGATCAAACTTCGCTGGCCGCAAACAAAAGTGCTGCTGTTGGGCGATTCGAAGAACCCTGAAACGATGTCCTCCGCACAAGAAGCGGGAGCATCAGGCTACCTGACGAAAGATCTCTGCGCTGGCGATCTGGCTCAGGCCATTCACCAGCTGTACCAGGAAGAAAGCGAGGCTTACCAGGAATCAAGCCCGGATGTCCCTCAGCGGGAGATGATTGAGGTGATATCTGCTGAGCCCGACGCTGTTGAGCGGCCTGACTTGCAGGAGGAGATGGCCGCGGCAGGCAGGATTCAGGCGAATTTGCTGCCAGAAGAAGCGCCGAACCTGCGCGGTTGGGATATTGCTGCTTGCCTGGAGCCGGCCCGTTCAACATCTGGCGATTTCTTTGATTTCATCCCACTGGCGAACGGGGATTGGGGGATCGTGGTGGCAGATGTGTCGGATAAGGGGATGGGGGCGGCTTTGTTCATGACCCTCTGCAGCACATTGATTCGCACATACGCCATGCAATATCCCTTGCTGCCGGCGATTACGATGGGAACGGTGAACGACCGCATCCTGTCAGACAGCCGGGGGGGTATGTTCGTCACAGCTTTTTATGGGGTTTTGGAGCCGGATTCAGGCAGGCTGCGCTACGTGAACGCCGGGCATAATCCGCCGATGCTGTTTAGCTGCAAGAAAGGGCGGCCCATCGATAGTTTGCGGCCCACCGGGATGGTGCTGGGGGTGATGGAAAATGCTCACTGGGGACAAAAGGTGGCCAGGATGCAGCCGGGGGACCTGTTGGTATTGTACACCGATGGGATCACTGAAGCCCAGGATAAACAGGGCCGTTTCTTCGGCCAGGAGCGCCTGGTGCAGATCGCCCGCGCCCAGCAAGGGCGTCCAGCCGTTGAAATCCAGGCTGCGCTGCTGTCCGAGGTGCATCATTTTTGTGATAGCGAGGCTCTGCAAGACGATTTAGCCCTGATTGTGATCGCCCGTAAGTAGCCGTACATGGCAATAAGCTCATCCTTGACGTAAGGTAGCTGTACTGGTAAACTAGCCCTCGTTGGTATTTGACCAACAAGATTGATGATCTTGGAATTCTAAGGAGAAAGGAGGCGCGAAAAAATGACCATCATGGATGCTTGCAGCATGTTTATTGGGCGCGCCTCCTGGCAACAGCGATAACCTGCAATTTCTCGATGGAGAAATCAGCCACAGGCGCGCCCCTGCCCTGTGGCTTTTGATTCCAGGATCGGTTTTTCTGGGATGATGAAATAAAACTTTTGATCAGTTTTGCTGCCACAGGTGTTCGTTCGCCTGTGGCAGCTTTTTTGAGGTTTTATAGAAATGTCTAGCAATCGCATCAGCATCAACGATATTGACCTTGACGAGATCGAGAATTTACCAACCATCCGGAATCTGCCTCGCAGCAAGGTCCGCTCGAAACCAACGGCGAATAAAAGCCGCCTGTGCGTCCAACCAATTCAGGATGAAATCGCTCAACTGGTTGAACAGCCGGATGGAGAAGATCATTTTAACTTTACCTACAGCGCCTCCCATCACGAGCGCCAGTGGATTGTTAATTCGTTGGGCGGTTTTTATGATTCGCAGTGGCTGGATGATGTGCTGCACCTGATCAAGGGCGGTAAGGAGGCGCATGTGTATCAATGCCTGGCCAATCCCTCCGTTCCTAACCTGGAACAGCCTTATCTGGCAGCCAAAATCTACCGTCCACGGATGTTCCGCAACTTGCGAAAGGACCACGTCTATCGCGAAGGCCGCCAGAATCTGGATGAGAATGGGCATGCGATCATCAACTCTGGGATGATCCATGCCATGCACAGGCATACAGCTTATGGGCAAGAACTCTTGCATACCTCTTGGGTTGAATATGAGTTTCAAGCGCTCTGTGTTCTCTTTGAAGCGGGTGCGGATGTGCCTCACCCTTACGCTCGCGGCAACAATGCCATCCTGATGTCGTATATTGGCGGCGATGATGTGTCTGCGCCGACCCTAAACACGGTTGACTTGCGGCAGAAAGAAGCGCGCCAGCTATTCGATAGGGTGCTTCACAATATTCAGGTCATGCTGGATCATCATCGTGTGCATGGCGATCTTTCTGCGTATAATATCCTGTATTGGAATGGCGATATCACCCTGATCGACTTTCCCCAGGTGGTCGACCCGCAGGTGAACCGAAATGCTTTTGGAATTTTCGAGCGCGATGTGACGCGGATTTGCGAGTATTTTGCCTCCCAGGGAGTAAAATCTAACCCGCGCCGAATCGCTGCAGATTTGTGGAAGGCGCATGACCTCCGGCAGATGCCGGAAGTTCATCCGGCGCTGCTGGACGAGGAAGATGAGACCGACCGGGCTTTCTGGCAAAGCCAGAGCGGATCATAAGAGATTATCCTAAACTTGCTGGTGGGGAAGCTCCTGGAGCCCCACCAGCGAAAGGGAAGGTGCAGGCAATGCCGAAAATCATGCATGTGGTTGGAGCACGGCCCAATTTTATGAAGGTGGCTCCAGTCATGGCGGCTATGGACAAGCGCCCAGGCCTGTTTCAGCAGGTATTGGTGCATACGGGACAGCATTATGATTATGTGATGTCGCAGGTGTTTTTTGAAGAACTGCGCATGCCTGAGCCTGATGAATATCTGAACGTTGGCTCCGGCTCTCATGCCCAGCAGACTGCCCATGTGATGTTGGCCTTCGAGCCTGTTTTGCTGAGCCAGCAGCCGGATTGGGTGATCGTGGTTGGGGATGTGAACTCGTCTCTGGCGTGCGCGCTGGTATGCAGTAAGGCAGGCATCCCGGTGGCGCATGTGGAGGCCGGGCTGCGCTCTGGCGATCGCAGCATGCCGGAGGAGATCAACCGGCTGCTAACAGACCAGATCGCTGATCTGCTCTTTACGCCTTCCAGGGATGCAGATGCTCATCTGCTGCGAGAGGGTTGCGATCCATCCAAAATTCATCTTGTCGGAAATGTAATGATCGACACCCTGGTCAGCCTGCTCCCGCAAGCTCAAGCCAGACCGATATTAGCCGATCTGGGTCTGCAAAAAGGCCAGTATGTCCTGGTCACCCTGCACCGGCCGGTAAATGTTGATCATCCAGAAGTTTTGCGTGAAATCCTGGCTGCGCTGGATGAAATCAGCCAGGATATTCCAGTGATTTTCCCGGTTCACCCTCGCACTCGAGAGACCCTCAATCAGCATGGCCTTGCCTCAGCGAGGATCCGCTTTTTGCAGCCCCAGGGCTATCTAGATTTTCTGGCGCTTACGGATGCGGCGGGCGCGGTGATCACCGATTCGGGCGGGATCCAGGAGGAAACAACCTATCTGGGAGTGCCATGCCTGACGGTCAGAACCACGACGGAACGCCCTGTGACGGTGACCCTGGGCACCAACCGGCTGGTTGCCAGCGAGCGCCAGGCGATTTTAGATTCATTTTCCGGTGTCAGCCTGGGCCAGCGCGGTGGGGGAAAAATCCCTGAACTTTGGGACGGGCACGCGGCTGAGCGGATTGTCGAAGTGATGGCTGCTCAAGTGATATGACGCAATTTTTACACTCCGATTACCATGGGATGATGTGGATTTGTAATAATTGATGTAGAATCGTATTACATAAAAGCTGCGTTCAAACCGTTTAGACAAAGGAGGCTAAGATGATGCGCAGACGTGTTGTTATCCGCCGGCCTGTTATGGGACGGCGCATGGGGTTTAGCTGCTTCGGGGTGCTCTTGTTTCTCGCCTGCTTGGCGTTGGTCTGGATGGTGTGGGTGAGATAATATTAATCTTGGCTGGCATCCACGGCAGCAAGGGTTTATACTTGCATCCTGTGTTCATTCAAAAATTAGCAGAGATGCTGGAAAGAGATAGGATCAAAATATGATTTTTGGCAAACGACCATTTATATTCCTACTTGTAATACTTAGTCTTGTTACTGCTGCCTGTAATTTATCATCGGGCGGGGAGTCGCCGGCTGCCACAGCAACTGGAGCCGGGCAGGCCCCGGTTCAAACTCAGGCGCCCGGACCAACGGCAGAAGCGCCAGCGGGCGAGCAGCCTGTAGAGCCGACTGCAGCTCCGACATCTCCTCCAGTTGTGGCAGGCAACTATAACTGGTCCGCCCTGGATGCCAGTCTGGCGAGTTTTGTTCCCAATACGGTTAAAGGTCTTACGCTGATATTGGCGCGCGACGGGCAGATTCTGTTTCTGAAAGGATATGGTGATCAGGGAGCAGATACAGTTCAGACAGTATCTACCTCTACTGAGATAGCTTCTGCCATGGCGATACTGACCCTGGTGGATGAGGGCAAATTGAACCTGGATGTGCCAGTCGTCAGCCTGTTGTCTGAAGGCTATGCCTGGCCCGCCGATAAAGCTGCCATCACCATGCGCATGCTGCTAAACCACACCTCGGGCCTGATTTCCGACCCACCCTGCGTCCGGCAAAAATCGGATATGATCCTGGTGCGGTGTGTCGATGAAATTCTCAATGCGCCTCTGGTTTCTGCTCCTGGTTCGCAGTTTGCCTACAGCAGCGCAGATTACCAGGTGGCGGGTTTCGTAGCCACAGAGATTGCTCAAAGACCCACCTGGATTGATTTCTTTGCCGAGAGAATCTCCAACCCATTAGGTCTGCAAATCTTTACCTATGGTAAAGAGAATAATGCCTTTGGCAGCGATAAAAACCCCCGCATCTCCAGCGGCGTAGCCACCACTGTCACTGATTTCAATATTCTCCTGCAGATGTTCCTGGCAGGCGGCAAGTTCGGCGATCGACAGATCTTATCTCAGGCTGTGATTGCCGAGATGCAGACGAACCAGGTTGCCGGGGTTCCCAGGGTAGATACGCCTGGGCGCGACTCTTTCACGGGATTCAGTTTCGGCTGGTGGATTACCGATTCATCGCAGCACCCTGGCAGCAACGGCCCTGAGCTGAGCGCCCCTGGTAACTTTGGCAGCATCCCCTGGGTTGACCTGGATCTGCGTTATAGCGGCGTACTACTTTTAAAGGAGCGCCTGAAATCCGGGGTTGATATCTGGAATGTTATTCGCCCGATCATCATCGAGGAGCTAAAAAAGGCGCAGTAGGTTGTTCGGGTGTGTTTAATGAAATCGACCTCCCGGCAAGTATCAACTTGCAGGAGGTCGTTTCTATTTTAGAAGCGATCGGATCACTGGGCTGAGGGTTCAATGGGCGGCTCTATGATCGAAGGCTCATTGGCAGCCACAGGTTCTTCTGGAACAATGAGCATCATGATGAGATAGACCAGCACAGTGAACGGCCAGAAAAAGGTCACCAGGACAACACTCAGACGGATGACGGTCGGATCGATGCCGAAAAAGTGTCCCAGACCAGCGCATACGCCGGCAATCATGCGGTCGTGACGGGATCGATATAAGCGGTTGATTGAGTTATTCATTTCATTATCTCCGATGTTTTTGCTCTGGAACCATCTTCACGCTTTATAACGATGGCTTCAAGAGAGGATAGTTGTTATAGTCTACGCAGCAGAGGCAGAATTGTTGCGCTTCATGATAATTGTTTTTTGGAGATATAATAGCAAATCTAGCAAAGCTGCTGCCAGAATAAGCTCGGTAATGGAACTGATTAATTTGATCGTAGATTGATATTCATCCTTGCGCGAAAAACGAATGGAACAAAGAATTTCGGATCATCTCAAAGGGCAGTTAGATACTTTGCCCACCAAGCCCGGCTGCTATATTATGAAGAGCGCCGAAGGCAAGGTGATCTATGTGGGCAAGGCGATCAACTTGCGCAACCGGGTGCGTTCCTACTTCCACGCCAGCGCCGAGCATAACCGCAAGACCCTGAAGCTGGTCAGCGAGATAGCGAATATCGAATGGATTGTAGTCGGGTCGGAATTAGAAGCTTTGATCCTGGAGATGAATCTGATCAAGAAGCACCGACCGCACTACAACGTGCGTTTGAAGGATGACAAACGCTATCCTTATATAAAGGTCCACTGGGACGACCCCTATCCGAAGGTGACCGTCACCCGCCAGATGGTGCGGGACGGATCACGCTACTTCGGCCCCTACACCAGTGTTTGGGCTGTGCACCAGACTTTGGATATTCTGCGCAGGATTTTCCCATACCTGACCTGCGATCGAGAGATTACCGGACAGGATGAACGGGCCTGCCTGTATTACGACATCAAGCTGTGCTGCGCACCCTGCATTGGGTTGACCGACCAGGCGCGCTATCGGCAGATGATCGAGGATCTCTGTCATTTCCTGGAAGGGCGGATCGATCCGATTGTGTCTCGCATGCGCGCTGAAATGGAGAAAGCGGCTGAAGAACTGCGCTTCGAGCGTGCAGCGGCGCTGCGGGATCAGATTCGCGCCATCGATAATGTGGTAGAAAAACAGAAGGTAATCTCCAGTGATTATTTAGACTCGGATGTTCTTGCCATGGCGCGATCCGATGGAGAAGCCTGCGTGCAGGTCTTCTTCATCCGCGGTGGAAAGCTGATTGGGCGGGATTACTATCTGCTCGAAGGGGCGGCTGAAGTCACCGATGCAAGTGTGATGACTGAGTTTATTAAGCAGTTCTATGACCAGGCTTCCACGATTCCCCCTCAGGTCTTGCTGCCTCAGGAAGTGGAGGAAGCCCAGATCATTCGCCAGTGGCTGAGCCAAAAGCGCGATGATCAGATGGTGGAAATCCTGGTTCCTCGCCAGGGCCAACAGCACGAATTGATCCAAATGGCGGCTGAAAATGCTGCTGAAACGCTGCACGCACTTCAAGCTCAATGGCAAGCCGATCGCCATCGCCAGGAGCAGGCCCTGGCTGAAATCCAGGAAGCCATCGGTTTAACCGCGCCGATCAACCGCATCGAATGTTACGATATATCCAATACACAGGGGACTGCGGCAGTTGGCAGCATGGTCATTTTTGAGCAGGGCGTGCCAAAGAAGAAGCTCTACCGGCATTTTAATATTCGCAGTGTGAGCGGCCCGGACGATTTTGCCAGCATGGAAGAGGTGCTCATGCGGCGCTTCAACCGCTGGAAGTTAGCCCAGGAGGCGACCGATACCCCGGGCAAGAAACCGGATCCGGCTTTTGCAATGCTGCCAGACTTGCTGATTGTGGATGGAGGCAAAGGGCAGCTGGGGAGGGCGATAGGAGTTTTGGAACATTTCGGCCTGATGGGTCAGATTCCTGTGGCCGGGTTAGCTAAACAAAACGAAGAGCTGTTTCTCCCTGCCCGTGAACTGCCCATCTTGCTGCCGCGCCAGTCCCAGGGCTTGTATCTGATCCAGCGCGTGCGCGATGAAGCGCATCGTTTTGCTATCACCTCCCATCGTAAGCTGCGCACCAAGAAAGGTATTGCCTCGCGACTGGATGCAATTCCGGGTATCGGCCCGGCGCGTAGAAAAGCGTTGCTCAACCACTTCGGCTCTATTGAAGATATTCAAAACGCATCAATGGAAGAATTGACTGCTATTTCAGGAATTTCCCCTGCTCTGGCTGAAGCCATCAGGGCTGGTCTGGAATAGCTGGGAAGGAGACAAATCGGATGGCCAAAAAACGAACCCCTACAAAGCGCGAAGTACGCAATCTGCGTATTCAACAAGTTATCTGGGGTGCAATCGGCATCATTGTCATATTAGCAATGATATTAGCCCTGATGAATTAATCAACTAAAAAGCCGAAGGATCTGGGATTGGTGTGGGTTTGCGCAGGGCTAATTTTCTAAAAGCAGGTTGATCGCCTGGCTTAGATCGTGGATCGAGAAGGGCTTTTGCAGCCAACGAACATTGCCTGTCTCCAGAAAATCTTGATTTTTCTCATCAAGTGGATGGCCCGTAATGAGCAGGATTTTTAAGTCGGGCTGTTTAGCGCGCAGCAATTCAAACAGCTCAACCCCACCCATTTCAGGCATGACCATATCGCTGATGACCAGAGAGATTGACTCAGCCGACCGATCATATTTCCGCAGGGCTTCAACCCCGTTTGAGGCGGTTAATACCGTGCAGCCTCGAAATTCCAGAAATGTGCGCAGAGCTTGCAGAGTGGAGGCATCATCTTCCACGATCAGCACCACCAGGCCTTCAGAGCTCAGCCGGGGCAATGATTCGGCATGGGTCTCATCATAGTGCGCCTCTGGTAAAGCAGGCAGGTAGATGGTGAAAGTTGTCCCCTGGTTTACCTGGCTTTCTACACCAATAAAGCCATCGTGATTTTTTACAATGCCATAAACCTGCGCCAATCCCAATCCTGTGCCCTGGCCGACCGGTTTTGTCGTAAAGAAAGGCTCATAGAGATGTTCGCTGACCTCCGCGGAAATGCCGCTCCCGGTGTCCTGGATTCTAATTCTCACCCAATCTCCAGCCGGCATGTCTGGCAGGGGAGGTGGTTTACCATTTTCAAGGCGGTACGTTGCCAATTCAAAGCGGAGAATTCCACCTGCAGGCATTGCATCCCGCGCGTTGAGCGCCAGGTTGATGAATATCTGTTGCAGGCGCGTGGGATCGCCTTTCACCCAGTAAGCCCCAGGTTCGTATTTAAAATTCAACTGGATGGTCTCTGGGAGCACGCGAGCCAGCATCTTATCCAATTCCTTCATCAGGGGCAGTAGATCCAGGGCGTTCTGTTCCATCACAGATTTTCGGCTAAAGTCCAGGATCTGCCGGATCAGGCTGGAGGCGCGCTGGATTTGATGGTGGATAATGGCTAATTTTTCCTGACCTGGCTGAGAAAGCCCCTGGTCATACTGCAGCAAGTCTGTATATACCAGGATTGCTGCCATGATGTTATTGAAATCGTGGGCTATACCGGCTGCCAGTTGCCCCACTGTGGCTAAGCGATCCTGGATCTGGATGCGAGCCAGATCTTCACGCTCCTGGGTAATGTCGCTGAGCATGACCACCCATTGTGGTTGGGCGGTTTCTTTGGCTCCACTGGTAGAACGAATCTGGATCGCAATAATGCGTTGAGGGGGACCTCCCAGGGTCACCTGGGTTGGAAGACTGCCTTGTCGGCTGATCAGTTCTTCCAGAGAGAAGGGGCCTAAATGTTGCAGTACGCCCATATCGATGCTCGTCTCTGGGTTCAGCAGCAAATATAATTCGCGACCGATTGGATTGGCTAACAGCAGACGAAACTCCGAGTCCAACAAGAGCACGCCGACTGGCAAATGTTGTACCAGGCTCTCTAGCTGGCGTTGCTGAGCGGTCAGCATGATGGAGAGGCGTTGTATTGCAGAGGCAGCCTGGTTGGCAAAGGTATTTAGCAAGCGTTCATGGGTGGGACCGAAGACCCCTGGCTGATCTGAGCCGATGGCGAGAAAACCGACCAGTTCTTGACCGATGAGAATGGGAGCCTGGATAAAGGCTTCCAGATGGTCGATTGAACGCAGTTGCGTATTGTAGCCTTCCGAAGGGAGCAGCTTGACAGGCATTGATTCGATGGATAACGCTTTTCGATCACTGAATAAAGTCTCTGCGCAGAGCGAATAGAGCTCTCTCACCAGGGTATTTGCAGCAGGGCGGTCGATGATCACATTGATCGAGTTGCAGCCATCCAGAGATAGGCAGCCAACTACAACTTCGGAGCCAACCGCTTTTTGCAGGTGCTGCAGAAGGAGATTAAGCAGCTCCTCAAATGAGAGAGGATAGCCGATCTCCTGGCTCAATTGATATAGCTCGGTAAGTTCGGCAGTCCGTTGGGCTACGGTGCTTTCCAGGCTTTTGGCATGATCGCGCACTTGCTCGTACAGATTGGCTTTTTCTAAAGCCAGGCTAACTTCCTGGCAGATAGATTTCAATAGATTCAGATGTTCCTCAGTGAATCCGACCGCTTCCCGGTGCATGACTGTCAGAACCCCCAGCAGTTTATCGCCAGCCAGAATAGGAGCGCTGATCGCGGAGTGCACATCGTCATCCACCTTGGGAATGAACATCCAGCGAGGGTCTGCTTCGACTTCAGGCAGGTGGACAGCTTGGCGATGTGCCGCTACCCAGCCAGCCAGACCATGATCGAGGCGCAAGTTCATTTTTATATCCAACTCCCTCAGTGAATCAATCCGGCGTCCAAAGAAAGCCCTCAAGCTCAAACGATTTTCTTCGGGGATATATGAAAAAGCCTCGCCAACCACAGTACCTAAAACCTGGCAGGTCAGTTCAATTGTGCGGGTGAGGATTTCATCCGGGTTCAGGCTGCTGGATACCTCCCGGTTGATGTCGGAGAGCAATCTCAGATGTCGTCGTTCCATGGCAGCCTGCTCGAACAGGCTTGCGTTCTGGATGGCTATAGCAGCCTGATCGCCTAATAGCTGCAGAACGCGCAGATCTGCCTCCGGAATCTGGCGCGGTTGTTGGAAAGAGACATTCATGACCCCGATGACGCGTGAGCTGATTTTGAGCGGCAAGCCCACGATCGCCCCCACCCAGGATTCGGGTGTGCCGGAAAACATGGGGTGATGGCGCATATCCGGGACTATGATGGGGAGGCCGCTTCGCGCGACAGAATATGTAAGCCCATCTGATCTGGGAATGCTCCAGGGGGTGTCTCGAGGCCCATCTGACCAGAGCGCTGCCCCGAAGGTCAAGCGCTCACCGGCGGTGTCATTATATAAAAAGATATGAGCATTGCCGGCTTCGGGTAGTAGATCTAACGCGCTGCGCAGGATGGCATGTAGAACAGGGCGCAGTTCAAGGCTGGAGGTCAAACCGATGCTGGCCTGGCGCAAGGCTTCCAACTCAACGATTTGTTTTCTCTCTCCTTCTATCAAGCGAGCATTTTCTATGGCCAAGGCGGCCTGATGCGCAAACGCCATTGCGGTTTCGCCGATTGCGGCGTTATAGGTATATGCAGTCCGGCTGTCGATGTTCAGACTGCCGATGAACCTTCCCTTGACCATTAAAGGAGCTCCGATCCAGGAGCGAATATAATTTGTATCAGGATAGATTTCCCAACGCTTATCAGTATATGTATCTGGAATCACGATTAACTTGGGGTCCACCCACTTACTGTGCAGCATAGAGGAGCTCAAATCTTGAACAATCTGACGGGCCTTCTCTTGATCCTCAAAGCCGCGCCCGGCTGCCAGATAGAGTTTGCCGCTTGAATCCAGGAGATGGATGGAGGCGGAGTCGTATTCGATGACATGGCTGAGCAATTCCAACAGGTTTTCCAGCACCTCGCTCAGACCAGATTGCGAAGTCAGCAGAGCGCCAACCTCCTGTAATGTCTGGGCGAGCAATAATTGGGCGCGTTCGGTTTCGAACAGGCGGGCATTTTCGATCGCCGTGGCTGCCTGGTTGGCAAAAGCCTGGGCCAGCATGATGTCGCGCGAACTGTAGACAGCTGGAAGGTGGTGATCACAAGTCAAATACCCGGTGACTTCGTTTTGTACGATCATCGGGATACCCATCCAGCTATGAATTTGTTGGGTGCCTCCCCAACCATGAAAATCAGGATTATTCTGAACATTATCTAGAATAAGCGGCTGCCTGGTTTGCTGAATTCTTACAAATAAAGCGTCATTGGCGGGCATATCAATACCAAGCACAGAATCTGGATCTGGCAGCCCTCTGCTTGCCTTGGCGCGCAGGAAACCTTTCTCTAGTAAAAATACGGTCGCGCTATCGTAATTTACAACCAGTTTCAAAGAGGTCAGTATTTTATCCAGAACATTCGACAGATCCAATGTCGAGGACAATGAGATCGTTGCCTGGTGCAGGGTTTCCGCTTCAAGGCGGCGCCGGCGCTCGATTTCCAATAGACGCGAGTTTTCGATTGCAATGGCGGATTGGTTGGCAAATAAGGATAAGATTTCCAGGTCTTGCGCAGTAAAAAGCCGCCCTTCGCTGTCGTCCAAAACATGCAGGACGCCGGTCACCTGACCGCGCCAGGTGACCGGTACACTGATTACTGCCCGGAAGGGTTTTCCTTCTTCATACACTAAAGCACGCCCGGACCAGGTGCGATAGTCTTCGATTACCAGAGGCTGCCCAGTTTGAGCAACTTTCCCGGCGACTCCTTCACCGTATTTCATAACAACGCCAGTAAAATCGCCCTGAGTGCGGTAGCTAACCACACAGCGCACTTCTTGTAGAATGGGATCGCATAAATAGAACCCCCCACCAGATCCCTTGAGCAGATTGACCGCCTGCTCTACAATGATCTCCAGAAGGTCAGGCAGCGGCTGTGAGTCAGTCAGGTTCAGAGAAACAGCATGGACCGCAGCCATTTCTTCCGCCCGGTGCTGCAGCGCCTCTGCCATTTCATGTAGATCCTTTCTGGCCTTGATCCGTCTGGAGATGTCGCGTATATAGACGGCTACCAGCTTGCGTTCGCCGAGAGCAATCATTCGGGTTTTCACTTCTACCGGAAATAGTGTGCCATCTTTCCGCCGATTCGTGGCCTCGACGGAGTAGCTGCCAGTCTCTAATTCTTGTGCGATAATTGTGGGGATTGTCTTGGCTATCTGGTTTGGGACCAGATCAATCACGCTCAGGGTCAGCATCTCTTCCTTGCTGTACCCGTACATCTTGCAAGCCACTATGTTGCAGTCCAGGATTTGCCCCTCCAGGGTCTCCAGGAAAATGGCTTCTTGAGATGCATCGAAGATGGCGCGGAATATCTCTTCGCTTTCTGTAATCCCTCCGCCCTGGGAAGTCCGCGGCGATCCAGCTGCTCCTTGAGACGAGGAAGGGTCAGCAGGGTTTTCGTGGTTATGGGCAGCCTGGTCTTCGGATTGCATGACAGCACCTGCCTGGTGGAACAAGCTCTAAAAGAAAAACGAATCACTCAAAAGCGCAAAATGAATTGCAGAGCACTAACACTCATTATAAGCCGAAATATTGCCTGATATAATTTAATTTATCTGCAAATTGTGAAAATGGGTATTTGAACCTGCCTTCAGGAGAAAATTATGCACGTGAACTTCTATGCTACCTTGCGTCAGGTTGTGGGTGCAAAGATGGTAGATATCCCATTACCAACCGGGTCCACCGTAAGGCATTTATTGGCGGAAATCCTACGCCTGTACCCCGATCTGCGCGGCGAACTGCTGGATGAAAGCGGTCATTTGTATTCTCATGTGCACATCTTTGTGAGCGGGCGCGACGCGCCTTTCCTGGAAAATGGCCTGGATTCAGTCATTTCTCCCGATGATACAATCGGGGTTTTCCCGGCAGTGGGGGGCGGTTAGCCGGGCAGCTTACATTAGATTGGGAAAATGGGAGTTCGTATCAGCCCATCTTGAACACCAACCGGGCAAGGGTTTCTTTGGTATCTTGATCTTGATAAGGCATGATGCCGAGGGTCAGGGTTCGATTGCCTTTTGCCATGCTGAAGCGGGCAAAGCCAAGTTCTGCCGGGCTGGGGAAGGGCACATATTCTGTGATCTGCCAGCCATAATGGGGGGCTTCGCGCCAGTAGAAAGCCTGTAAAGCGCCTGCGCTGCTCTGGCCATCATAAGCCAGCCATTGATCCGGGTTGGTTATGCTATCGACGATATCCTGGGGGTTTGCCGGGATATACCCTGGTGGGAGAGGTAGACCTTCGTCGGTGACCAGCACACCGCTCACATTGGGGAGAAAACGCAGGCTGGAGATAATTTGGGTGGCTTGCGGCTCGAATTCAGCGCGTTCTTCTCGGATGTGCAGCACTACAAAGTGCAGCACGGTGAATTCATGCTCCAAGATCCCTGTCCATAGACGGCGGTTATCCTTTTGGGGTAAGACAATCTCGGCTTCCAGGCCAACTGCTCCCCCCATGCGCCAGGGGGCCGAGCCTAATTTTTTCGCGCCCACCCAACCTGCCAGCATGCCGATGTGGCGGTTCCAGATGGGTTCAATGGGTTGGCGAAGGCAGTTCCACTCCCCGCGCACCAAAATCTGGCCTGAGTGTGGGCCGCTGTAATCCGGGTCGAATGCTTCGGCAGTTTCTGCGAATCCTTCCAGAGCGCCCAGAGTGCGGTGAGCCCAGTGATCTGGATAACTTAACCCGTAACCCCAAAGAATATGTTGAAAAACAGCCATAAAAGATCCACCTGCATCAGTACTTAAAAAACTTCCCGGGTGCAGTGTTCTACTTCAGCCGTTCCACGAGACGCTGCCAGTTGGCAAAGTGCGCGCGGGGCTGTAACTACACCCGGGGTCAAATTTAAGGGATAAGCCAGCCAGGAGAGGTGCTTATTAGCACCTGCGCCTGAGCTTAGCCTTCGTGTACCCAGGCAAACACCGAGTCAAGCTGCTCGTCCGTGATGGTCCAGACCTCGTTATGAGGCGGCAGCTGCTCGTAGCGCATGAACTCTGGCGGGCGGTCGTTCGCGGTGGTGAAGCCGGCGCGCTCGTTGAACAAGCGTTCGATCTTGAGGATTTCCTTGCCCAACGGGATCACATCTGCGCCAGTGATATTCATGCCTGTCACACCCGCAACTGATTCCGCCATTCCCTCCCATCCCTTGGCAATATCGAGGATTGGGAAGGCGATGAACAGGCAGTAGCCGGTGCTATCGATGAACGCGGTGGCTGCCTGGAAGGTCAAGGACAGTTCTGCCTTGCCTTCGTTCGATAAGGGATCAAGTTTACCGCTGACGCCTGCAATTTCTGGGGCAATGGTGTAGCCGGCAGTATGGTCAGCTCCCATGGGTGAGGTGGCGTAGGTGACGCCAATCCCTTTGACTGCGCGCGGTTCATAGGCCGGCATAGACTGGCCTTTGCAGGTGGGTACGCGATGGACACCGAATGCCTTGGCGGTAGCTTCAGCGCCTTGCCCGATGATGCGGCCCAGGGGTGTGCCCTTTCTGACTTCAGACAGCAGGTTCATCGCGGCCGCCCCGTCGCCGAATTGGATTACCCCGCCTTCCATCGCAACCGCCAACGCGTTCCCGGCTTCGATTGTATCCAGACCAGCGTCGTTGCATTCGCGGGTCATCCGGGCAATCCAATCCAGATCATCCACGCCGCAGTTGGCGCCCAAAGCCCAGGCGGTCTCATATTCGATGCAGGATACGAGTGCGCTGCCATCTTCGTTGGGGTAAATATTTGAGCACTTGATAATACAGCCGGGGTGGCAGCCATGTCCGGTGGTGCCTTCACCCTTGCCATCCTTGCAGCGCTCTTCGATGACTTCGGCCATGGCCTCGCCTGAAATGCGGGCTGCACCCTCGAACTGCCCGGCGCTGAAGTTGCGGGTCGGCAGGCCGCCGGCCTCGTTCAGAATGTTGATCAGGATGGCCGTGCCAAAGGCATTCAGGCCGCCGCCTTTCTTGGTCAGGGCATGTTCCTGGATAGCTTCGGTGAGCTTGCGGCGGCCCTGTTTGAACAGTTCCTGGTTGGCAATTTCAACGCCTGGGCCGCCGGTGTCATCGACAACGATGGCCTTGATGCCGCGCGCTCCCATGACTGCGCCCAGGCCGCCACGACCAGCATAGCGTCCAGGCCGGTTTTCTGGATCGTTTATCGAAATGCCTGCATTCGAGAGCTTCATTTCGCCAGCTGGCCCGATGCCAATCACAGCGGTATCTGGGTGGCTCTGCCACAGGATCTCATCCACCTCGTACATGCCCTTCCCCATTAAATGGGAGGCATCTTCGAACTTGACGCCATCCTTGGTGATGATCAGCAAGTACCATTTGCCCTTGGGCGGCTGACCTTCGATGATAATGGCGTGCAGTCCCAGCTTGGCGATCATCTGGCTGGATAGACCGCCTGCGTTGGACTCCTTAATGCCGCCGGTCAGCGGGCTTTTACCGCCGAAAGAGGTGCGGCCGCTGCTGGGCGCGGCGGGCGAGCCGGACACCCAGCCTGGGGAGATAACCAGCTTGTTATGCGGCCCAAGCGGGTGGCATGTAGGGTCAACTTCATCAAAAATGACATGCGAAGTCAAACCGCGCCCTGCCCAGCGTGCCCACCTTTCAGGTACAGGCTCGTAGGCGGCTTTTAGTTCACTCATATTGATACGCAGAATTTTTTTTGCCATAACTTTTTCTCCTTCATAATTTATGCTGATGAACTGGTCGGATTGTCTGCTAAGTGTGCATAAGAATGGTGCATCGGGCCATGTTCTTTAAGGGCCTCAACCAAGTCTGGAGACATTACTATCCCGTCGCGATATTGGTATGGCCAGATGCGATCTACAGAGAAAATACCGATATGATCATGATCATTTAAGGTTTGCCCGTTTCCTGTGGTAAGCCCTGGCACATCACACAGAACTGCATTTATGAATAAATATCCCTTCTCACGATCGGGAATAGCCAGGAGAGTTAGCAAGTCGGCTTTGCTCGCGCCAGTTGGCAGCTCTACCACCAGGGTAGATACATATCTTCCACCTCCGTATCTTGCCAGTGTGCCATAAAGTGAGACATGTACTTTGATGTTATCCGTCATTTCCTACCATTGAAAAATCAGAGATTCAGACTGTGATGAAATTTTCAGGCATGTTCAATACTAGTAAGATGTGGTCGCGCAGAAGGAAGATTGTGCAAAATCGCGCACTCGTAAATAGTAGCATTTTCTTCTGAAAAGTGCAACTTTAAGATTTTTCTTAAAATTCCCTTACCGCTCATTCCCCTGTATAATCCTTGCTGCAAGATAATCTTTAGGACTTACGCAGTTAGTGGATGGCTGGGGGTGTTTAGGCGGGCTCTGCCCGCCTAAACACCCCCAATTCCCCCTGAAGTACGTAACTCCTTAATCTTATTGATCGTTCACCTCGGATATTAGATATGGCCTGGGATCGTTTCGGAAGAAAAATTCGTTATTTACGTATCAGCCTGACAGACCACTGCAACCTGCGCTGTGTTTATTGCATGCCTGCTGAGATGAGTTTCATGCCTGGCGAAGAAATCATGCAGGATGACGAAATCCTAAGGCTGGTGAGATTATTTGCCCGCCTGGGTTTTGATAAATACCGCCTGACGGGCGGCGAGCCAACGGTTCGAGCGAATGTAGTTGGTCTCGTCAGGGGCATTGCGGATACACCTGGTGTGCGCTCCCTTACCATGACCACGAATGGCGTTTTATTTTCTCGCCTGGCAGAGCCGTTGGTAAATGCTGGGCTGAAGAGGGTTAATTTCAGCCTGGACACCCTGGACCCGGAAAAATTCCACCAAATAACGCGTTGGGGGCATATAGAAGATGTAATGGCTGGTATACGGGCAGCTGAGGAGGCCGGACTAATTCCCATTAAAATCAACGCAGTAGTTGTGCGTGGTCATAACGAAGAGGATACTGTATCGCTTGCTCGGTTAACGTTAGAGCACCCCTGGCAGGTGCGTTTTATCGAAATGATGCCTTTTGCTGGGGCGACGGAGTTTCAGCGTTTGCAAGGAGTCCGGGCAGAAGAAATCCAGACTCGCATCGAAGCGGCGGTGGGGCCTCTGCAGGTGGAGAATGGTGGTAATCTGGATGGCGAGGCCCGCCTCTACCGCCTGCCCAATGCACAGGGCACGGTAGGCTTCATCGCCTCAGTGACGCAGCCTTTCTGCTCCAGCTGCAGCCGGGTTCGCCTGACAGCTGACGGGCGGCTGAGGCTGTGCCTGCTGCGCGAGAAAGAGATTGATCTGCTGAGCCCTCTGCGGGCGGGCGCCAGCGATGAAGCTTTAAGACAATTGGTGCTGGACGCGATCTGGCAAAAACCATGGGGCCACAACCTGGCAGATGGCGAGGTGCCCATGAACCGCACCATGAGCCAGATAGGCGGTTAAGGCCGAGGCTTCTGTTTCAGGTGGATGTCTCAGCTTTTTCTTATCAGTAGATCAGCTCTGTCCACCGGCTAACTGCGCCAATTTCATGCTTAGTTCGCGCCATTGGATCTTTGAAACCCCCATTTTTTGACGAATTTTTTCCTGATCCATTCCAGAAAGCTGATCTTGCAGGGCGCATGTCCAGCGGCACATATCAAACGACAGGTGCTTATCCAGGGCGGCTTCCACGCTCAAATCTTCCAGCAGGTACTCCAGCCGGCGCGCTGACCAGGGAAATATCCGATCGCTGGTGTCGTACTGTGATTGGTATTGGTGGAATGCTTCAACCCAATCTTCGGGTAGGGCAATTTTACGTTCTTTATAGCGATATTGCGGGTTTGTGTAACGAATGAACAGGATAGGTCCGCCTTGCGCCTCCAATTCGATATGGTTGGGGCTGAGCGCCAGGCATTCTCCTTTTTTGATCCCGGTGGACAACAGCAGCGCCAGCAGGGTGTACGGGCGCGCATCTGGTTTTGATGTTCGGCGGTGCCTGTCCGCGACCTCTAAGACAGTCTGGACTTCATCCGAAGTCAGGACAACCGGGATGGGGCTGAAAACAGTTTTTTGAATCACTTTCTCTGCCGGGTCGATCAGGACAACACCGTTTTGATGCAGCCAGCGGAAGAAGGCTTTGATGGAAGTAATCCGCCGAGAAAGCGATTTAGGGCTGCAAGCCACGCCGCGACCAGTCTGCAGCCAGTCCAGGAAATTATTCAAATCGAATGTGCTGATGTCTCCCAAATGGCGATCAGGGGGAAGGTAAGAAGCCAGCAAGCGGACATCCGCAGTAAATGCTTTGATCGTGTGAGGGGATAGCCCCTGATCTTCCAGGAAATATTGCCAGGCAATGATGGTTGGGGTAATCAAACTCTGGCTGGTGATGTGAGCCGTAGCGGGAATACGTTCAGCAGGGTGCTGTTCTTCAGGCGACATGTTTGCCTCCATTGCAGAGTGCGGATAGGTTATTCGCGTAGTTTTCTTAAGTTTAGTTTATTTTTACCAAAATGTCAACTTCCAGAACCGTTTTCCTTTCGGGTATAATGTACCGGATTCTGCCATGCAGCGACCCTACCTGGTCAAATACAGGCATTTGGATGCGACTGCATTTTGGCTAATAATAATCAGGAGGTCGTATGAAATTTAGATGGTATTGGATTGTGGTATTCGTAACGGCATTGGCCCTTGCCGCCTGCCAGCCCAGCCAACCCGAGGAAGTTACGTCCACGGCTTATCCCGGCCCAGACCAGCAGGCAACTGTCGAAGGACAGGGGTATCCTGCTCCAGGCGCTACTGTAGAGAAAATCAGCGTTGGTTCGCTTTATCCCGATCTGAAGGACGGGGATGAGGTCTATTGGAATCAGGCGGTTGCGATGATACAAAACGGCGAGGTGACAAAGGTGATGCAGGCGCACTCGCTGCAGGTTACGTTGACCCTGAAGGACGGCCGTGCTCTGATAACCTTAGAGCCAGAGATGGATGCTGTGCTCCAGGTGATTACAGAATGCGGCGATCTTTGCCAGGGGATTCAGATTGCTACGGAGTAATATTCCCGCTTAGGCCAAGCTGGGGGGCAATCCGGCGCATAGCCTGAATAACATTCTCCACATGCTCCCATAACGGCAGCCCGAATTCTTCGGCGGCGCGCGTGATTTCGTCACGATTGGCGCCTGCAGCGAAGGAGCGATCCTTCCATTTCTTCTTGATGGATGAAACTTCTAAATCATACAGCGAGCGAGAAGGACGTACCAGGGCGACCGCTGTTATCAAGCCGGTAATTTCGTCGCAGGCATACAGAGCTTTTTCCATACGGCTCTGCCGAGGCACGCCCGTGTGATCGGCGTGGCTCAATACCGCACGGATGATGGCGGCAGGCACGTTGTGCTGCGCCAGGAGAGGCGCTCCTGCCTGGGGGTGCTGCTCGAGAGTGGGATGGATTTCCCAGTCGAAATCATGCAGCAATCCTGTCATCCCCCAGGTCTCAATGTCCTCGCCATATTTCTCGGCATAGAAACGCATGGCTGCTTCTACGGCGAGCATATGGCGAACCAGGTTTTCATTACGGATATATTGATTGACGATAGCCAGGGCTTCGGAGCGGTTCATTGCGCCTCCATTGGGAATATGGGTTCTGGATTACCTAAGACAGGCAGCGGGCGTGTGACGTGTACTTCCCACAAGGCGACCAGGGTGGCGGGAATCTCGCGCATCTGCCAGAATGCCAACGATCTGCGTGCGTATGCCCGGCGGTCGGCTGTCACGCCGATGGCAGGCAGCCCGAGTTGATTGCAGGTGTATAGGGCGCGCGGCAGGTGAAAGTTCTGCGTGACCAGGATTGCCTGTTTCACGCCGAAGATATGGATCGCCCGGTAGCAGGTATCGTAGGTGCGGCGCCCGGCATAATCCAGGGCAATTGCCTGTTCTGGCACACCGAGCTCGATGGCATAGGCCCGCATGGCGGCTGGCTCGTTATATTCAACAAAGCGGTTATCTCCGCTCATCAGAATTTTTTCAACCTTACCAGCGAAATACAGGCTGGCTGCTGTAGAAACGCGATCCCGCAGCACTGGAGTGGGGCTGCCGTCTCGCCATAAGCCGGCGCCGAACACAATCGCTACTCGGCTGGCAGGCGCCTCGTGCTCTTCATACAGACGGCTGCTGGCATACCAGGCGGTGTATAAGCGAATCAATCCCAGCAGCACAGGAGCAGCCAGAACGATGATTAAGATTACCCGTGTAAATACGCCCAAGATCCACCTCAACATGCGCCAGATTTTACCACGGGATACCGTGTGATATCACAGATACCGCAGGATGCCCCTTGTCTGTAATCCACCACGCGAGTACAATCCGTAAACTTATGGACATTCACAAGACCTACCAGGAAACGATCGATTATTTATACAGCTTTGTTGACTACAGCCTGACGCGTGGTTTTCGCTACTCGCCCGAAAAATTCGACCTCGGTCGGATGGCAGCTTTCATGGAATATTTAGGTCAACCGCAGCAGGCCTATCCGATTATTCATGTGGCTGGCACGAAAGGTAAAGGCTCGGTCTCCGCCCTGTGTGCCAGCGCGCTGCGAGCGGCAGGTTATCGCGTGGGTTTTTATACTTCGCCACATCTGCATGATTACACCGAACGAATCCAGGTGGATAATCAACCTATTGGACACGATGAGTTAGTAGCGCTGGTGGATGAGGTGAGACCTTACCTGGAGGCGGGTCATCAATTAACCACCTTTGAAATTACGACTGCTCTGGCGTTTCTTTATTTTGCCCGGCAGAATGTCACCGCGGTAGTTGCCGAGGTGGGTCTGGGAGGCCGGTTGGATGCGACCAATGTTATCCGTCCGTGCTTATCTGTGATTACCTCCTTATCTTATGACCATACCCATATTCTTGGTGAGACCCTGGCTGAGATAGCGGGTGAAAAGGGAGGCATCATAAAAGACAACATCCCGGTCGTCCTATCTCCCCAGAAGGACGAGGCCAGGCTGGTGATCGAGCGGATTACCGCTGAACGAAATTCCCGTTTGGTGCAGGTGGGGCAGGATATTCTCTTTGCACCGGTATCTCATTCGCTCCAGGAACAGACTTTCCTGGTCTGGTGGGCCTCAGAACAGGCGCTGATTGACGCTTATATCGAGTCGGGCGGTTTGCAGGAGTGGGAACCCACGCGCTTCACAATCCCGCTCTTGGGCTACCACCAGGTAGAGAACGCGGCCACGGCTTATGCGGCCTTGAAGGTCGCACAAGAGAATGGGTTGGCTCAAATCAGCGATACGGCAATTCGTAAAGGATTCCAGGAGGTTTCCTGGCCTGGCCGTTTTGAGGTACTGCAGCGAAATCCGACCATCGTGGTGGATTCGGCGCATAACCGGGATTCGGCATTGAAGCTGCGCCTGGCATTAGATGATTATTTCCCTGGGCAGGAGGCGATCCTGCTGTTTGGGGCTTCAGAAGATAAAGATGTGGATGGCATGTTTGCCGAATTGCTGCCGCGAGTTAGCCGAGTCATTGCCACGCGCTCATTCCACCCGCGGGCGATGGATCCTGACAACCTGGTAGAACTGGCGCATCGCCTTGGGAAGCCTGCCAGGGTGGTGCATGAAGTTGAGGAAGCATTGCAAGAAGCGTTATCATATGCCAGAGAGGATGCGCTGGTGGTGGTGACGGGCAGCCTGTTTGTTGTCGCCGCGGCTCGAGAATGCTGGCAGAAGATGACCGAACAACAGGGAGTGCAAAATGCGTGATAATGATTGGTATTTTCGTGATGAAGGTGAAGATTTTGGGGAAGCGCTGCATCGCAGAACGGAAGAGCTTTATAACATCCCCGATGCGGAGCCAGATGAGAATGGCCTGATCGTGTGTCCAGTGTTGCCATTGCGCGATCTGGTAGTCTTTCCGCATATGATTTCCCCGGTTTTTCTCTCTCAAGAAGCCGCGATTCAAGCTATTGAAGAATCCCAGCTCAATGATCAAACTGTGATTGCCCTGACCCAGAGGGATGCGGAAATCGAGCATCCTGGAGGCGATGATTTTTACCCCATCGGAGTAGAAATCGCAGTCGGAAGGCTGCTGAACATGCCGGACAACTCCAGCTCGGCCTTAGTGCAGGGCAGACGGCGGGTCGAGGTGGTAGATTTTGTTCAGCAAGAACCATTTCTGGTGGTGCGGGCGAGGCCAGTTTTTGAAGGCACAATTGTAGATCGCCAGATCGATGCAACCATGCGCACCGTGTTAGAAATGTTCCAAAAATGCGTTCAGCTGGATCGCAGCCTGCCGGAAGAAGCCTACTTATATGCGTTGAATATTGATGAGCCAGGTTGGCTGGCGGATATGATTGTGACCGCGATTGCACCGACTCTGGATGCGCGCATCCAACTGCTGGGGATGATGGATCCCCTGGAGCGCCTAAAGGCGGTTATTGGCTTGTTGGCAAAAGAAGCCGATGTACTGGAGTTGGAAGATGAGATCCATTCGCGGGCTCAGAGCGAAGTGGATCGGACGCAGCGCGAGTTCTACCTGCGCGAGCAGATGAAAGTGATCCAAACCGAGCTGGGCGAGGGAGATCCCTGGTCGCGGGAGATTTATGAGCTGCAAACCCGGGTTGAGTCAGCCTCGCTGCCCGAGGAAGTGCAGGTGCGCGCCCTGAAAGAAGTTGAGCGGTTGGGGCAGATGCCGCCCATGTCCCCAGAAGTTGGGATTATTCGCACCTATATAGAGTGGATTCTGGAGCTGCCCTGGAGCAACGCCACCGAAGATAACCTGGATGTGCGCCATGCCGCTGAGGTTCTAGAGGCGGAGCATTATGGCCTTCCCCGGGCAAAGGAGCGCATCCTGGAATATATTGCTGTCCGCAACTTGAACCCCCGCAAACTGCGCCAGCCAATCTTGTGCTTTGTGGGGCCGCCAGGCACGGGCAAGACCTCACTGGGTCGTTCGATCAACGAAGCTTTGGGGCGCAAGTTTGTCCGGCTTTCCCTTGGGGGAGTGCGGGATGAGGCTGAAATTCGCGGGCACCGCAGGACATATATTGGTGCGCTTCCGGGGCGGATTTTACAAACCATGCGCAGGGCAGGCACCATCAATCCCCTTTTTATGTTAGACGAGATTGATAAACTCGGCCAGGATTTTCGCGGGGATCCAGCCGCGGCCCTCCTGGAGGTGCTTGATCTGGAACAAAATCATGCTTTTTCAGATCATTACCTTGAACTGCCATACGACCTTTCCCGGGTGATGTTCATCACCACGGCAAACACGACTGCCACAATCCCCCCAGCCCTCCTGGATCGTATGGAGTTGATCGAATTCCCTGGCTATATCGAAGAGGAAAAGCTGGAAATAGCCCGGCGATTTTTAATCCCGCGCCAGATTGATGAAAATGGGTTGCGGCCGGATGAGTTACACCTCGCCGATGCAGCCGTGCAGCGCGTGATCCGTGAGTACACCTACGAAGCGGGCGTGCGCAATCTGGAGCGCGAGATCGGCCGCGTTTTTCGTAAGGTGGCGCGCTCAAAAGCTGAAAAGAAGCGTTTTCCCTCCCAGGTCGGGCCGGCCTCAATCGAACGTTTTCTTGGCCCTCCCCAATTCTTTGATCTGGAAATTGAGCGGCAGAATGAAATCGGTGTGGCGACGGCGATCGCCTGGACGGAAAATGGTGGGGAGATCATGCCGGTCGAGGTGCTGCTGATCGAGGGCAAGGGAAATCTACAGATTACCGGACAGATCGGGAGCGTCATGCAGGAGTCAGCCCAGGCTGCGCTGTCCTTTATGAAATCGCGCTCGCGCCAATACCAGGTTGATCCTGAAATTTATGAACAGGTGGATATCCATATTCATATCCCAGAAGGAGCCATCCCTAAAGATGGTCCCAGCGCTGGCATCACAATCTGCACGGCTCTGTTTTCGGCTTTCACGGGCCGCGAAGTCATCAGCCATGTGGGCATGACTGGCGAAATCACCCTGCGAGGCCGAGTTCTACCAGTGGGCGGGGTGCGCGAAAAGGTGCTGGCTGCGCACCGTGTGGGCTTAAAGACGGTCATCCTGCCAAAACGGAATTTGAAGGACCTGGTGGATGTACCAAAGCGCGCCCGCAGTGAATTGAATATCGTGCCGGTGGAACATATGGATCAAGTTTTAGAGGTGGCGTTAGCCCCTGTGGCCAGCCAACCCGCGCTGCCTCAGCGGCGTCGCACACGGCGAACCGCCAGCGATCACTCTGGTAAGGATGAAAGTGTTCCTGGGAGCCCAGTACTTTAGCAGGATTTACAACCTGGCTTCAGGTGAGAAAATATCAGGCTATGAGAGTAGACCGCGAGTCAGGCAGTTTGAGCGACCCTATAGTTGATGTACATTCCCTTGTGGCAAGCGGGATGAGCGCCACGCTGCACTGGTTCCCGGGTGATGTCTCAGCAGCCCGGCTTGCGATTGTGTTTGCCGCGATGGCGAATGCATCGGGGGGCACAGTCTTGTTGGGAATATCGCCGCGCTCGGGACAGATACAGGGGGTGCAAGATGTCAACGAAACGCTGGATATCGCTTTCCAGGCGGCACTTCTATGCGATCCGCTGTTGGTGCTGCCAATGCCGTGGGTAATCCAGGTAGATCAGGTGCAGGTGATATCGATTACTGTTCCGGCTGGATTGTCCAATGTATACAGCCTGGAGGGCCGCTACCTGGGGCGCGAAGGGGCCCAGTCGAACCCATTGTCTGCCAGGCGTTTACGCCAGCTCCTGTTGGAACGAGGGGTTGTCCAGTTTGAAGCGCAGATTCCGCCTGGAGCCACGCTCGACGATCTGGATTTGCACAAGGTGATGGCGTATATCACGGCATTGAAATCGCCTGGCGTAGAATCGTGGCAGGAGATCCTGCTGCGCCGGGGCTGTCTTCGCCGGGAAGAACTCAAGCCGGAGGCTGGTACTCGTCCCACAGACCTGCCGTTACGCCCCACTTATGCAGCCCTGCTGCTATTTGGCAAATATCCACAACAGTGGCTGCCGAATGGCACCATCCTGGCAGCGCATTTCATCGGCGCTTCACCAGCAGATCAATTCATCAAACAGGATATCCAGGGGACGCTCCCCGAGCAGCTTTTCCAGATTGAGGCTTTTCTGCGGGAGAACATGCGCCAGGTCGTGCGCCTGGTGGGTTTCAAGCACGAAGAGACGAGCGAGTATCCCCTGGAGGCTGTGCGCGAAGTGCTGGTAAATGCGGTGGCGCACCGGGATTACAATCTCCAAGGGGATAACATTCACTTGTTCATTTTTTCTGACCGGATTGAAGTGCATTCCCCTGGTGGACTGCCCGGCCCAATGACCATGCAAAACTTGCTGCAGGCGCGTTTTTCACGCAACGCAGTGATCGTTCAGGTGCTGGCAGATTTGGGCTATGTTGAGCGGCTCGGGTATGGCTTGAAAAGGGTGGTGGAGGTGATGCAGAAGCACCATCTCAGACCGCCCGTCTTTGAAGATGTAACGGGCTCATTTCGAGTGACTCTGTTTGGGGGCTTGCCGATCCGGTCCGAAGCGGTTGCCCAGGAATGGTCGACAGACTATCAGAACCTGGAGGTCAATCCTCGCCAACACCTGGCGATGCAATTTTTGGCGCAGCACAGGCGGATCACCAATCGCCAATATCAAGAGCTATGCCCTGAGGTGCATGCGGAAACATTACGCCGTGACCTGGTCGACCTGGTGGGGCGCGGGCTGCTGATTAAAATGGGGGATAAGCGCGCGACATATTATGTTCTAAAATTGCGCTGAGTTTGACCAGCCAGCTGGGCCTAAGAGGCCGGTTTCACCCGGTACACGCCTCCGCTGATATCTAGCAGATAAAGCTCCCCCGCGGCATCCAGGCCAAAACTGGATATGTTGTAGGGCGAGTCGAGCAGCAATGTGCTTTGCCAGGCGCTGCCATCCCACTGCAGACCCCAGATTTTGCCAAAACAGTAATCCGCGTAAAAGTAGATCCCTTGCAAAGAGGGATAATCCCCGCCGCGATAGATATACCCGCCAGAGATCGAGCAGCCCTCGGCATGGCTGTATTCTTTCACCGGCAGCACCAACCCGTTCTGGTCACAGCTGTCGCTGTTATAACAGTGAGCACCTTCCATGATCCGCCAACCATAATTCTCTCCACCAGCACTGCTCGCAGGTTGAAAGTTAATCTCTTCCCAACTGGCTTGTCCTACATCGGTGATAAACAGGTCATTTGTCTGGCTATCGAAAGAGTAGCGCCAGGGGTTGCGCAATCCCAGGGCCCAAATTTCAGGCCGGTAACCAGCCTGGGAAATGAAGGGGTTTGAAGGGGGGATCAGATAGCGCGGCGTTGGGCTGTCAGATTGGCTCAGCCGCGGCAGGTAGATCGCTTGCGCCTCAGCCGGGATGGAATTCGGTTCAGGCTCTACATCAATGCGCAGTATTTTGCCCAACAGGGAATTGGGGTTCTGGGCGTTGTTGTAAGGATCGCCTCCTCCCCCGCCATCGCCGGTGCCGATGTATAGATACCCATCAGGGCCGAAGGTGATCAGCCCTCCATTATGATTTTGCTGGAAGGGATGATTGAATAATAGAATCAGCTCTTCGCTGCTGGGGTCTGCCAGATTTGGGTTGCTGGTGAGATGAAAACGAGCCAGATTGTTATTGCCATCCGTACGCGTGTAGTAAACGTAAAAGTAGCCTTTGCTCGCATAATCCGGGGGAAAAGCTACGCTGAGCAGCCCTTCTTCTGATCCTCCGCCAGAACTGGTGGATCGCACCCGATCAGTGATATCTAAAAAGGGTGCAGCTTGTAGAGCCGCATTTGCCCAGATGCGAATCCGCCCGGGTTGTTCTACGATGAAGAGCCGCCCGCTGTTGTCGCCGGCGTGGGTTAGGTATACAGGCGCCTGGAGCCCGCTGGTAACCACGGATTCCAGGACAATAGTGGGCCAGGAACTGGCTGTGGCTGGAGGAGCAGGAATGAGACCGGCGAATAAGAGTATCAAGCAAGCAGCAGCGAGGCGTTTCTGAAACAGCTTTTTCATGGATATCAGGGGAATCCTTTTGGAAGAAATGATCTTGTTATTGTATGACAAATTATACCCAAAAGGTATAGTTAGGGCTTAAAATAAGATCAGACCTGGATGATAAAACAGCTTAGATATCTCTTACGCGGCGATAAAGCAGCGGAACTTGTTCGGCAATGACCTGGGGATCGCTATGAGCAGCAAATTTTTCCCCCACTCCGCCGTACTCGAAAGCCAGCATCCAGGGCTTGTTCCATTCTCCAGTTCGGATGCGCTCCAAGACCCAATCCAGGCAGGGCCAGTCGGTTTCCAGAATTTCAAGGTGGTCTTGTAAGCGACCGTTCAGGTTGTGCAGGCCAGTGAAGTGCAGTTCCCGCAAGCGATCGGTTGGAAGCTGCGCCAGGTAAACCTTTTCGTCCATGCCGAGGTGATGAGCGGCGATGCGGGCATGCGATATATCGAGCAATAACCCGCAGCCCGTAGCATTCAATACCTGAAGGATAACCTGGGGTTCCACCGCGGGGCGCAATACCTTCCCCTGCAAGCCACGGTAGGGGACATTTTCAACGATTACACGCGGCGCGCCAAACTCATCTACGACTGCATTGACATCCTCGATCATCTGCTGGATCACGCGCTCAACCTGGTTGGGCTGAGTTGTATCGACAGAAAAGCCAGGATAATGCTTGATCGTTGGATTTAGATGCAAGTTGATGAAAGGTGTGCCGGTTTCTTCCAAAAAGGCATGCAGTGGAGCCCAGTTCGTTTCTCTCAGCCCTGCGTTGCCCGCTTTTAACTCGAAATGGACTGCAACCGGGCATAGCGGACTGGCTTCGGCGATCATGTCTGGCCAGGGAGGGCATTTGAAACGGTCGATCTGGATGCGTCCTTCGTGCAGGAGTGCTGCAGCCTGAGTTGAATAGTTTATGGCTAAATACATGGTTTATGGGCAGGCGTTTTGTTGGTGCTCTGCAAAAGTCTGGGCAAAGTTGTGCAGCCCGGATCCATCGCAGGCGGCGCGGAAATAGTAATACGGTGTCTGGGCTGGGGAAGCCACCGCCTGTAAGGCGCTCAGACCAGGATTGGCAATCGGGCCAGGCGGCAATCCAGGGTAGCGATAGGTATTGTAAAGCGAGTCGATCTGCAGATCTTCGAGGCTGAGAGGGTTGGTCCACCAGGTGTTTTGCTGGGGGTTGAATCCCAGGGCATATTGTACGGTTGGATCTGAGTCGAGTTTCATCGAGGCTGCCAGGCGATTGATGAACACCGATGCAATCATCGGCATTTCTGCCTCGATGATGGCTTCTCGCTGCACCAGCGAGGCCAGGGTGACCGCCTGAAACAGGGATAACCCCTGCTGGCGATAGGCCTCCCGCATGGCGCCGTCAACCTTTATTTCGAAATCTTCTATCACCGTGGCAACAAATTCATCCACAGATATTTCCCGGGACAGCTGGTAGCTGTCGGGAAACAAGAAGCCCTCCAGGGAAGCTCCCAGGGGCAGTTCTTGAGCAATAGCCAGGGTGGATGCAGGCAGCTTTATCCTGGAGAGGAGGCTCTCAGGTGCGAATTTCAAGCCTGAGGTTGGCAGCGAAGCGGCAATTTCCTCCACGCGCCAGCCGGGGAGGATGCGAAAGGTGACTTCCCCTGGGGTGGCATCTTGCAGAGCCTGGGCAATCTGGATAGCCGTCATCTGCGGGCTCAGGCTGAACTCGCCTGCCTGCAGCGAGGTGTCCATGCCAGCGTATACCAGATAATCTCGCAAGGCCGGCGCGCTGCGAATGAACCCTTCTTCTTGCAGGCGAGCGGTGATGGAGTAGGTGGATTCGCCAAGCTGTATGCTGAAGGATCGAGAAGAGCCCTGCGGATCGAGCGGGAGTTTTAACTCGTTTTCCTGGAGCAGCAGGCGGGCGGCCAATTGGGTGCGGGAAAAGCTGTCCAGGCTTGCGGCTGGCGGCCCGAAGGATTGGATCGCTCTGGCAGGCAGGGCGCCCAGGCTGATCCAGACCAGGGCCAAAACCAGACAGGCCAGAAGGATCAACAGGATTAAGGTCGGCAAGATTGAACGGCGTTTCATTGTCTCTTGGTGGAATATCTGCCTCAGACGCCGGGGTGGGGAAGGTCACGGAGAGCGTCTAAGTAAGTTTGTAAAATATATGCCGCGGCCAGGTCATCCAGGTGGCCGCGACGCTTGCGCCTTGCGACTCCCATCGCCAGGCGAGCAGACTGAGCCGCCCGGGTGCTGCCGCTTTCATCCCACATCTCCACCGGGATATCAATCTGCTGACGGATGGCTTCCGCCAGCCGGGCTGCGCGCCGGCCCTCTGGCGTGGGCTGGTTATCTTCATCCAGAGTTTCACCCACGATCACGCGAGTTACTTCGTAATCGCGGGCAACCTGGGCGATGGCAGCAGCATCCACGGGCCGGGAGACATGCTTGATCACAGCAATTGGATTGGCAATGGTTCCGGTAGGGTCGCTTACCGCCAGGCCTATGCGTTTCTCTCCAGGATCAACGGCCAAAATGCGCATCTTATTCCTTTGAATACCTGTCGTTTTCCATCAGCGGCTGAAAGCTCATGTTTCAGAGACCAGCACCCTGATCCGGAAAGGGAGGATGGGCATACGCGGCCACCAGGAGGGAAGCATCATGATTTCAGGCGTTCCCTTTAGAGGCAGCGCATTCGATAGACGCTGGCTGGCCTGGTCGGGCGGCATTCCCAGGCAGAGCTGAATAACCCGCGGGATAGAAACCTGGGCGCTGATCTGGCGGTGAGCGGTCATTTGCCAGCTTGCGATGGCATCTTCATCCACGGCTGGCGCAGTATGGTGATCAATCCTGACCGTATCCGCCAGTGGAGTGAAACCTGGGGGTGTGTTCATATCCAGAACAGACTGCGCCAGCAGCTGCAGGTCTCGTGCGTAGATGACCGCAGCCTGGTATTCGATGCGCATATTCAGGCTGAGCTGCCCGGCAGGTTGGGCTGTGCTGGGTTGAAAGCTCTCTTCGATTACTCGAGATAGCTCAAGGCTGGAGGTAAGCAAGATATCCTGCTCTGCCAGCAGGCTTTGCATTTCCTGGAGCGCTGTCTTTTCAAGAGACTGCCTTAGCTGCGCGGCTAACTGGCGGTTATCCGCTGCGCTAGGCGCCGGTTCAAGCCTGTCAGAGCCATAGCGGGTTGGCTGAGGGTTCGTGGCGCTGAGCTGCGTTCCCAGCAAGCCTTCGATGGCGATCAGGCTTTCAGCCGGCACATTTCCCTGGCTGCCAGGCAGCAGGCAGCGCACCGGCAGCAGCAGACTCTCCCCTGCCCCGGGGGGGATTGTGCTTGCCTGGGTGGTCATGAAACGCGGCGCGTCCTGGGCGATTGAGCGCACGATTGTACCCTCTGGGATGAGGATGGGCTGATCGGTCAGGTTAGTAAACAAAACCTGCCCGGTCGATGGGTGATCAGATATTTCGATCACCCCACTGACCGGGATCGCCCCGCGGCCTTCCACGGTGGCGGTGATGAGGTGAGCCGGGACAAGACCGGATACTACATCTACCGCCGTTATCTGGGGGCCGGCCTGGACCTGGAGGGTAATGTCCTGCTGCTCAACTTTCGGGGCAATGGTGAGGCTGGCGCTGGGGACGAGTATGGCTGCGATGGACAGCAAAGCCGCCACACCCAGGGTGAAGAATGCCAGGCGCACCAGCACATGCAGATTGGCTGGCCTGGTCTCTGGTCTGGGAGGAATATCGCCCGGCTTGTGCAATGAACTCTGGGCTGGAGGGCCGATGTTGGTAGAGGCTGCTCCCGGCTCGTCTTGATATCTGCGAAAACGATGCGGCACACGCCAATGAGCGCTTTGAGCTTGAGCCAGATTCTTAAACACCGGGATTCCCAATCTAGGGGCATGATAACGCACATCTGGGTGCCGCGATACCAGGGCCAGTTGCGCTCCCAGGGATAGACCGTGCCGTTTGAGCAGCAATAAATCCAGGCGGCGATGAAGGATGTGGTCGCTCTCAGGCCACACCAGCAGGATGCGTCCTCCTTTGCACCAGCCCATCTTATCGCGGGTGGAAATCAGATCATCATGAGAATCCAACTGGAGAATGTAGGTCTTCATGGCGCGAGCTGTTTACCTGTTGGAATATTCATTTCGGGAATTATTACTCAAACTGAGTTTTCAAGGCTTTATAAAACCCAACCCCTCCGCCCAGGGTCAAACCCAGACCGAGGATGAAGTAATAAGGCGAATAACGGGCGGTGGAATCGATGACGGGTATGTCTGTGCTGACGCCAGAGCTGAGGTTAAGCAGGGTGGTGACGAACGGGGCTAAAACGCTGGCGCTGGCTGCCATTAGCACCAGACCAGATAGGACAGCTGCCAGGGTCAGTGGGATTTGAAAGATGTTCTGGCGGGTGATGAGTTTATTGTGGTGCCGGGAAGCCAGTCGGGCAACTAAACGCTGGGCTTCCTCCCAGGTCATTCCATTCTTTTCGCATAACTCCATGATGATGTCATCCTGCTTGCGGCTTTTCAGCAGGGAGCGCAGGATGGATTGTTCGAGCTCTGCATCGCTGACTTGGGCGCCTGACGGGGAAGACATCTCTGCAGCGGGTATTGGAGCAGGTATTCGGGCAGGCATTGGGACAGGTTCATTCTGGAGCGCTTGATTGAATTTCGGCTGCGCAGGGGATGAAACCGCAGTTGGCGGGGCAGGTTGGGGCCGGCTGGCTGCCACCTGGGCAATAAATTTACTGACCAGATCGAGGGGCGCGCCCATCTTTTCACTGAGCGCGGCAGCAACCTCCTCCCGTGAATGGCCCTGGTCTAACTGTTTTAAGATAAAATCGATTGCTTCCTGCTTATTCATCATCTGTCTCCATTATGACCTCACGGCTGCCGCCAGGTCATTGGATATAGCATTGTAAGCTCTCCTGCAGGCTTTCCAGGATAGACTGATCAATGGAGTTGATAGGCTTCTCCTGCAGGATTTTTTTCCACAGGTCACACAGCATGGGGCGCATTTTATCCCACGACTGATAGGTTTTCAGGGATAGTTGCAAAGCTCGTTCCCATTGGTCTGTTTGGGCGTAACCTTCAATATAAGGCATCAATTCCACTGCATTACGACGGTCAAATTTCCTCTCAAGATTTAACGCCTGGTTCCCTAGATTCACTACCTCAGCCCAATCCTGCCGCTGCCGGGCAAGTTCGGCTTTTCCATAATAATAACACCAGTCCTTGGCTGGCTCAGGCCCAAAAATGTGTGTGGGAGGTTCAGCCGCGGTGTCAGTCTCGGTAATAACTAAACTGGGCCTGGAGATAGCCAGGATGCGCAGATAGTCGCGAGTCTGGTCAGGATAGCGCTGATCTGTTTTAGGATTGATAATTCTTAAGCAAGCTGGAGGCCGGTAGATCACGACAATGGATTGCGAGGTCGAGCCCTCAAAATGCGTGTTGCGGATATCAACGCTGATGGGCAGATCCTTTTCGAACACATCGCGATCTTTTTTCTGGTGAACATCCACGTTGTAGAATAAATAAGGCAGGTCGCGACCATCCCAGTCAGGGGCATAGATCCAATTCAGCAGAGCGCTGAGCGAATTATCCCAATTGTATATGAAGGGAGTATCCAGCACCATCAGAGTTGTATTTGGCTTGATCCCGGGCACTCTCCAGGACAGCTGCCAGAAGAAATTTTTTTGTTCCACCCACTCTTTCTGAAAGGAAAGCGTGGTCTGGAAATGCATACCGGCAGCCAGTCCCACAGCTACCCCCACCAGGATTGCCTTCTGCAGATAGGCGCGTGGTATTGCCCAGATCAGGCCCGCCAGGACTAACGACGCGCCGAGCATCATCGGCAGCGTGAAGCGGTCTTCGCTGAATGAAAGGGACATTTGCAGGTTGGTGACCCAAATCGGAATACCACCGACCAGCAAAGCGAACAAACCGAGCAGGATGCTTTCCACTCCCCACCTCCGTTCAGGCGCAGGAGGATTCTTTTCAAGATTAACAAAATGATTGCGCAGCAAGGCCAGATAGATCATTATAAATGCAGCCGTCAACCCGGTTACTGCCAGGTAATGGGTCAGGGTCAGCTTATTCATCTCCAACAGGCTAAAAAAGTTCACCGTCTGCTTCCAGGCCAGCACGAGGCTCAGGTAGATGCCTTGAAAAATCTTGCTCAAAAGCTCTCCTATGCCGGCCCATGGATTGGTGTTGAATTGTTCGAAAATGGTAATTTCCGCCCGTGGGGTGATATTGGTCAGCCTCCAGATGATAAACAGCGCGCTCAATGCCAGGTATGGCAGCTGGTAAAGGATGACTCGCTGCAGCCTTTGGCGGGTGTTGGGGAGTGTTTGGCCTAGAATCAGCCAGATTAAAATGGGCCGTAGAAACTCCAGTCCGAAGAAATATTCGGACACGAACATGGCATACCCGCTGAATGCTATTGAAAGGAGATACAGCGGCCAAAACCAGCGCTTCTTCTGCATCGCCAGCAGCATGGTTGCCAGAGATAGAAGGAAAACGCCGATCAAGATAAAACCGATGCCATAAGTGATGGCGATATGCTGTTGTTTGAAACCCGGGTAGATGGCAAACAGCATCGTGATGCTGGCGACCAGGCCCACACGCTGGGGCCAGAGAATAGTTAAGGCCCACCAGAGAGCCAGGCAAGACAGCCAACGGGTGAGAATAGCAAAAATCTGCCAGCCCAGTGGAGATTCGCCCAGCAGCTTTGTGGTAACTGCGATGATGCCAGATAACAGCGGGCGGTCCACGGCATAAGCCTGATGGAGATCGGCTGGGCTTAAGAAATGGGCATACCACATAATCGACCAGTCATCCCAATAGAACCCCAGGTTGTTGATCAGAGCGCCAAAACTGACTGCGCAGATCAGCAACAGCGCTACAGGGATTGTCCAATGCGGGGATGATAGCTTCTGCATGTTTCAGCGATGCTTACGAACAGGAAGCAGGGGAGTTCGTTGGAGGTTCAAGAGAGATCGCGATGGGAATAGATAGCTTCCAGAACCTGGTCCTGATCGGCCTGACTTAAATCGTAATAGAGAGGCAGCCGTAACAGGCGGTCGCTGACAGCTTCAGTCACCGGGCAATCGCCAACTTTACCGCCGAATTTTCGACCCATATCTGAGATATGCAGGGGCAGGTAGTGAAAAACGCTTAAAATCTCTCTGCTCTTGAGATGTTCAATCAGTGACTGGCGATATTCCAGGGATGGCAGCAGCAGGTAGAAGATGTGAGCAGGATGCTCACACTCTGCTGGAATGAACGGCAAGCGAGCGCCGACCTTTTCTGCCCACTCCCCTAGATGTGCGTAATAATAATCCCAGATTGTTCTTCGCCGCTCCTGGATTTTCTGGTAATTTTCAAATTGGGCATACAAGAAACCCGCCAATATATCGGATGGCAGGTAGCTTGATCCCTGATCCACCCAGGTGTACTTGTCCACCAGGCCGCGGAAGAAGCGGGAGCGGTTGGTGCCCTTCTCACGCAAGATCTCCGCCCGTTCGATATACTGCGGGTCGTTAATCAGCAGGGCGCCTCCCTCGCCGCAGGTGATGTTCTTGGTTTCATGGAAGCTCTGCGTCGCCAGACACCCGAATGTGCCCAGGAGTTTCCCCTTATATTTACCAAATAAGCCGTGGGCGTTATCTTCGACCACCGGGATGTGGTGGCGACCGGCGATTTCCAGGATGGCATCCATTGCACAGCTTACCCCGGCATAATGGACAGCGATGATCGCTTTGATGCGCGGCGTAATTAACCCTTCCAGCCTGGTCTCATCCAGGTTCAAGGTGTCCGGGCGGATATCGACAAAAACAGGGCGAGCGCCTCGGTTGACGAACGCGTTGACCGTGGAGACAAACGTGAATGAGGGCATGATGACTTCATCCCCGGGCTGGATCTTCAGCAGGAAGGCCATCAATTCCAGGGCATGTGTGCAGGAGGTGGTCAGCAGCGCTTTTGGAATTCCCAGAAATTCTTCCAGGAAGGCGTGGCATTTACGGGTGAACGGCCCATCGCCAGATATATGCTGATTTTGCACCGCCTGAGTCATATATTCCAGTTCATTGCCGACCAGGCAGGCTTTGTTATAGGGTATTTTGATGTTTGACATAGCTGTTATCGTCTAAAAACGATCATCCTTGAGAGTTTAATCCACGAACCATTTATGATAATAGAGCTGACAGGAACGAGTGATGAGGCCATTGCGCTGCACCATGCGTTGGGTGGGCACATTGCGCCCCTGGGTCGCCAGCCAGACATACTGGATGCCATGACGCACATACCAGTCCAGCCCGGCGCGGAATAATTCCTGGCCCACACCGGCTTTCCGGGCGGTCTCTCTTACACCAGTCAGTTCGTACATGGCTTCTGGCTTTTCTTTACTGAGCACACCGGTGATATACCCGACGACTTGATTGTCTTTTTCGGCCACCAGGGCAAGCTCTGCGCCTCCCTGCAGGCTTTTCTTGATCCAGGTGGCGTAATAGGCCTGCCATTTTTCTTCCGAAAAATGCTCATCGAAGTAATAGCGTGAATCTACATAACTGGTGCGGGCGATATCCTGGCAGACGGGCACATCTTCCGGTGTGGCGTTCCGGATGATAACATCTTCGGCCTGGCGTGGTCTGGTTTCAGGATCCCATGCTCGCAAGGAGCGTTCCATGTTCAAGCGGATTTCAACCAGTCGGAAGCCGTTATTTTCTGCCAATCGGATGGTTTGGCGATCCTCCGCGCCGGCCAAAAAGTACAGGCATTCGATGCGGTGGAGCTCACACCAGTTGTAAATTGATTTGACGGTCTGATCATCCAACGCGGAGACAGCCGCCCGTGCAATGCGATAGCCAAAGAAATCGGTGTCCCATTGGAGAAACAGGCAGGGCTCATCTGTCATCTTGTGTATTCTCCTCTTGAGCATTCGTTCGCTCACGCACCACGTAGGTAGGTTTTTCCATCAACCGGAAGTGCATACGCGCCAGGTATTCTCCAATGATCCCCAGGGCAAACAATTGTACACCCGAGAAAATTGCAATGGTTGAGGCCAGAAAGGGGAAACCCGGGACGCTGCCGCCCTGGATCAGGTAACGACCTACAACATAGATCAACAGCAGCAGTCCAAACAGGGCAAAACTGAAGCCCATCAGACTGGCTAGCTGCAGAGGCAAAACGGTGAAACCGGTGATCATATTGATGGCGTGCACGATCAATTTATGCAAGGTATAGTTTGATTTTCCAACCTGCCGGGCTTCGTGCTGCACGGGCACGGCAGAGAAACGGGTTGTCCCCCAGGTGAGCAGCACGTCCAGAGTCACTTCCGGGCTCTGGTAATTTGCGAAGGACTCCCGCACCTGAGTGCGGATGGCGCGGAAGGCGCTCACCTTGCGGGCATTTTCTATCCCCATGGCGCTTTGTAAAGCCAGGCGGGTGAAGTAAGAAGCCAGGTTGCGCCATAAGCTGTGCTGCTGCCGCATAGGGGTGCCGTAAACCACGTCAAAGCCCCGGTCAAGCTCCTCCAGCAGCTTATGAATTTCTTCGGGCGGGTGCTGTAAATCATCATCGATGGTAATCACCACCGGATGGCGCGCCGCACGCAGGCCGCACAGGAGTGCGTTATGCTGCCCATAATTGCGCATCAGGTTTATGCCGCGCACCCAGGGATGCGCCTGGCTCAGGCGGATTATCTCCTGCCAACTCTCGTCACGGCTGCCATCATTCACCAGGAGCACCTCGAACTCTGGCGCCAGGGAAGGCAGGTTTTCACCCAGGCGCTGGATGAGTTTCTCGAGTGAGTCCTGGCTGTTATAAACCGGAATGACCAGCGAAATTGATGTTGCGCTCATTTTAGCTGACATGCAAGTATTGCCTCGATCTGTTCAAAGGCGTCGGCTCGTTGAGCATCTTGAGCGGTCGTTTGCTTCAACCAGAGCCAACTGGTGCATAACATATTTTCCATCTTAGGCGAGGCCTCGTAAGCCTGAAGAGATAATTTTACCGCTTTATCCCACTGACCGGCATGTGCATATCCCAGGATGAAAGGGACCAATTCTGAAGCAGTTTCACGGTCGAACTTTTTCCCCAATGCGAATGCCTTTTCTCCAAGGCTGACGACCTGCTCCCAATCTTCTGCCTGGCTGGCAAGTTCTGCTTTTTCGAAATAGGTGCACCAGTCTGGCGCGGGCTCTTCACCCAGGATCGCCTCTGGGGGCCTGGCGGGGTCTGCCACCTCGGTGAGGATCAGGTCTGGTTTGGAGAGCGGCAGAGCTTCGGGGATATAGATGGGTTTGTAGGGCAGGTTGCGATCTAACACGGGATGCATGACTTTCAGGCAGCGAGGTGGGGCGTAGAAAAAAACGACCGCCTGGGAGGTTGTGCCATTGAACGAGGCTGCCCGGTAGGGCTGGTCAATGCTGACATCAGGCTCAATGGCTGTCAGCCATTTGCCCAGTCGAGATTCGATGTCATACAGCATGTACGGCATCTTGGCTGAGACATGGTCAGGTGAATAAGTCCAATTGAGAGGGGCGGTTAACGAGTTATCGCTATAGTATGTGAAGGGCAATTCCGCTGTGAGCAGGGTGGTGCCTTCCTTCAACCCGGGAACACGCCAGGCTAACTGCCACAAGAAATCCTTTTGGGCCAGCCATTCCTTGCGATACATCAGCGCATCGTGGAAGTGCATCCCTGCCGACAGGCTGATCAGAATCGCCAGGATGACTGCATTTTGGCGCGCAGGGCGGTTCAAAAGACTCAGCAAGCCTGCTAATAGAATCGATGCCCCGACCATCATGGGCAGGGTAAAGCGATCCCAGGGGAAAATCAGCTCAATATGCAGATCAGTCACCCACACCGGCAGCCCGGCTACCAGCACGGCCCATAAGCCGACCACGACCGCCTGCCAGCCCCAAGACCGGGCAGTCTCTGGAGGGTTGGTCGCGTCTTCTGCCCCATTTTTTGCCTCGAAATGTGCTAAAAAGTATATCACCACAAATGCTGAACTGATGACGATGAAAATGTAGAGCAATATATAGAACGGGCTGAAATCCAGCAGCCCCAACACATTCGTGGTCTTGATCCAGGCCAGCAGGTTGATCTCCAGCAGATCCCAGGAAATGGTCTTGAGGTGATACAAAATCGTCTGCAGGGGGTTTTCGCTCAGGTATTGGAAAATCACAATCGAGCCGCGCGGGTTGGTGTGCAGGAACAATCTCCAATACACGAATAAGACCACGACAGCAAGGTAAGGCGCCCACTGCAGGGCAATCTTACCCAGGCGAGAGCGCCACCCCTGCCCCGGTTTGTTCTGAACCAGCCATAGAATAAGCGGGCGCAAGAACTCCAGCCCAAAGAAATATTCGGAGATGAACAGGCTGATCGCGGCGGCGGCAATCGAGAACAGCATGAGAGGCCAGTACCAGCCCGGTTTTCGCTGCGCCTGGATCATCGCAGCGATGGAGGTCAGGTAGAGCGCATACACCAGCAGCGCATTGCTGTAGGTGACGGAGATGTACTGCTGGCGAAACCCAGGATAGACGACAAACAAAAGCGCAGCCCAGGTAATCTGCATGGTATGCCTGGGCCACAGCTGGCGCAGCATCCACCAAAACGACAGACCGGTCAGCCAGCGTGCCAGGATGCCCAGCAGCTGCCACCCTGGCATCGATTCGCCTACCAGGGAGGTGGTCAGGATAAAGACCCAGGCCAGCAGAGGGCGGTCCTCAGAGAAGCCGGTATGGAAGCTTTCAGGTCCGAAGAAATGATAGAGCCAAACGGAAGGCCAATCGTCCCAGTAAAAACCCAGCCTGGCAATCAGCGCCCCAAAGCTGAGCAAGCATAAGAGCAGCAGCGCGAGAGGAACCAGCCTGGGGCCAAATCTGATCCTGGGCATAGATTTCTCCGCAGGTGGCTTCTCGAGGATTACCTGCTGAGCTTCGCTTCTAACCACGATCTCACACTTGCCAGAGCTTCTGGCAGTTTGCTGGCATCTTTACCGCCTGCCTGGGCCAGGGTTGGTCTGCCCCCGCCACCTCCGCCCAGTGGGGCGGCCACGTGTTTTACCAGCTCGCCCGCCTGGATGCCTCGCTGAACCAGGTCATCACTGACAGCAGCAATGACGACCGGTTTGCCATCCTTGCCGACCGAGGCCAGCACCACCACCCCGTTGGGGTAGCGCTGGCGAAAGCGATCTGCCATCAGGCGCAAGGCGTCGGCGTCAGCATCTGGCAGGGTGACAGCCAGATAGGGGATATCCTCTACCATTGGCGCGGTCTCCAGATGCTGGATAAAAGAGGCCGTCACCAGCTCATTGCGCAGGCTGGCAATCTGCTTGCGCATCGCCTCCAGCTCAGCCAGCACTTCTGCCGCCCGCCCAGGAGTTTCCTCAAGCGCAGAGGACAGCAGATGGGCGGTCTGGCGCAGGGCGGCAAAGCGGCGCTGAATCAATTCATAGGCGCCGCGCCCGGTGACGGCTTCGATCCGGCGGATGCCTGCTGCGGTGCTGCCTTCGCTGGTGATCAAAAAGACGCCGATATCGCCGGTCTCATCAACATGGGTGCCGCCGCACAATTCATTGGAGAAAATATCAGGTTCTCCAATGGTGATATTACGCACAGTCTCGCCATATTTTTCGCCAAATAAGGCGGTTGCCCCTTCGCTTATGGCTTGCTGCAACGGTTTAACGGCGATGTTCAGGTGATAATCGCCCAGGATGGCGCGGTTTACCCCGGCTTCGATTCGCTCTAGCTGTTCGGGAGTGACCGCCTGGGGGTGGGTGAAGTCAAAACGCAGGTGATCTGGAGCAACCAGCGAACCGGCCTGGCGAGCATGGTCGCCAAGCTCGCGGCGCAGTTCGGCATGCAGCAGGTGGGTGGCAGTGTGGTTGCGCATAATGTCGCGGCGGCGCTGGATGTCCACCACCGCCAGGACAGGATCCCCAACTTTGGGCTGCCCTGTAATCACCTCGCCCACATGGACGATGATCCCGGCGGCCGGTTTGCGCATACCAGTAATGCGAATCTTCCAGCGCGATTCCGCTGTTCCCGTTGTGTTTGTCGCAAAAATTTCGCCTGTATCGGAGACCTGACCGCCCGATTCGATGTAGAAACCGGTGGTGGGCAGCAGCACTTCTACCAGGTCGCCGACGGCAGCCTGCTCGATTGCCTGACCGTCTCGGATCAAACCAAGCACTTCCCCCTGCGCTTCCAGGAATTCATAAGGGTTGTAGCGAACCCCTTGCGCGCCGAGTTTGCCTTCCGCCTGCAAAGATTGCAGGAGCGGGCGGTACACATCCACATCTTCGCCGCCCAGCGGCCCGAAGGCTTCGCCCGCGCCAGAGGCAAGGCGGTGCTGTTCCATCGCCTGCCGGAAGCCGGGCTCATCTACCTCCAGGTTCTGTTCGCGGGCGATATCGCGGGTGATCTCGAGCGGTAAACCATAGGTGGCATATAACTCAAAGGCTTGTTCGCCTTCGAGCACCTTATCTCCATTGGCTTGCAGTTTAGCCAGCAGGTTTTCCAGCCGGGTCACGCCGCTTTCCACGGTGCGCTTGAAACGCTCTTCTTCGGAGGTCAGGTTCGTCAGGATCGCAGAGCGATTCCGCACCAGTTCGGGGTAGAAATCGCCGTAAATATCCAGGACGCGCTCGGCAACTCGCGCCAGGAAAGGCTCGTTGAGGCCGATCTTGCTGCCAAAACGCGCTGCCCGGCGGATAATCATGCGGCAGATGTAGTTTCGACCGATATTGCCGGGAACCACGCCATCGGCGATCAGGAAAGCCGCCGAGCGGGTGTGGTCAGCAACTACCCGGTAAGGCGTCGGGTTGGCTTCATATTCTTCATCGGTTTGGCCCGTCATTGCCTGGACTGTCTGAATGAGCGGGAAGAGCAGATCGGTCTTATAATTAGAAGGAGTATCCTGCAGTACAGAGACAATTCTTTCCAGTCCCATGCCCGTATCGACGTGCTTGGCGGGAAGAGGCTCCAGGCTGGTAGGTCCAAGGCGGTTGTATTGGATGAAAACCAGGTTCCACAGCTCCAGGAAACGTTTGCAATCGCCATTCACCTGGCAGACATGACCCGGCACGCCCTGCATATCGCAGTAGGCCGACCCCCGGTCAAGGTGAATTTCGGAGCATGGGCCGCAGGGACCGACTTCCGCCATCTCCCAGAAGTTATCCTTGCGGCCGAAGAAAACCACATGGTTTGGATCGATGCCGGGTTGGCGGCGCCATTCATCCGCCGCTTCATCATCGGCGGGAATTTCCCCTTTTTCATCGCGGAAGCAGGTCGCCCACAAGTTCTTCCGCGGCAGTCCCCAGACATCGGTGAGCAGCTGCCAGGCCCAGGCGATTGCTTCTTTCTTATAGTAATCGCCGAAGGACCAGTTGCCGAGCATCTCGAAGAATGTGTGGTGAGTGTCGTCGCGGCCAACATCATCCAGATCGTTATGCTTGCCAGCCACCCGCATGCACTTCTGCGAGTTTGTCGCCCGAGTGTAAGGTCGCTGGTCTGTCCCCAGAAAGACATCTTTGAACTGCACCATCCCGGCGTTGGTGAAAAGCAGCGTCTGATCCCCGCCGGGAACGAGAGAGGCTGAAGGCACAAAAGTATGTCTGTGCTCAGTAAAGAAGTCAATGAAATCCTGGCGGATCCTGGCTCCGGTCAGATCTTTATCAGTCATACGAACTCCAAATGAATGAGAAATCAGGGGTAGGGACAGGCTTGCCCCTACCCCTTATCCCGTGAATTATACCAATGAATTGAAAACTGGCGATTTCTGGAATTTGGGGTTTGGCCGTTTGACTGGATGATATAATCCTGCCGTCTGATCTGGTATGATCTAATCCATTGGGATCGATTGAATGAATCGCTATTTATATTTGACCGTCTTTTTTTCTGGGATGACCACTCTGGCGATTGAGTTTTCAGCTTCGCGGTTGTTAGAGCGTGTTTTTGGAGTCAGCAACCTGGTTTGGGCCAGCATCATCGGGCTGATCTTGATTTATCTCACCCTGGGGTATTTTCTGGGAGGGCGCTGGGCGGATCGCTCTCCGCAATATAAGACCATGTATGGAATTTTAGCCTGGGGGGCTTTTACTTCTGGGATGGTGCCTCTAATCGCTCAGCCGTTCCTGCGCCCGGCCGCGGATGCTTTCGACCAGCTGCAGTTAGGGATATTATTGGGCTCCTTCCTGGCGTCATTGATCTTATTAATCGTCCCGGTGACCCTGCTGGGGACAATCTCGCCCTTTGCCATCCGTTTGGCGATCGAAGATACCGCTAAAGCCGGGCAGGTTTCGGGGAGGATCTACGCCATTTCGACCCTGGGTTCGTTCATCGGCACTTTTTTGCCCGTGCTGGTGCTGATCCCCCTGATCGGGACGAACTTCACCTTTCTTGTTTTCAGCGGGCTGCTGTTGATAGTGGCATTAGTGGGGATCTGGCGTTCGGCAGGCTGGCGCAGTGTGCTGCCCTGGCTGTGGATGCCGCTTGCGCTGCTTCTGGCAGCCTTCCTGTTGGCTGGCGATCCGATCAAGACCACCACCGGTCAGATTTATGAGACCGAGTCAGCCTACAATTATATCCAGGTGCTCGAACAGGATGGCTATCATCTGCTGCGCCTGAACGAGGGGCAGGGGGTGCATTCTATCTGGCACCCAGATGAACTGGATTACCATGGCCCCTGGGAGCAGTTCCTGGCCGCCCCGTTCTTCAACTCGCCGCCTTATGATGACCAGCTGGTGAGCAGTATGGCGATCGTGGGCCTGGCTGGAGGTACAGTGGCGCGGCAGGCGACAGCGGTTTTCGGCCCAATCCCGATTGATGGCTATGAAATCGATCCCAAGATCATCGCCGCCGGGCGGATGTATTTTGATATGGATATGCCCAATTTGAATCCTATTGCCCAGGATGGGCGGTGGGGGTTAGACCACAGCCAGAGGCGTTATTCGATCATCGCGGTGGATGCTTATCGCCCACCCTATATCCCCTGGCACCTGACAACCCAGGAGTTTTTTCAGGTCGTCTACGATCATCTGGCGCAGGATGGGGTCATGGTGATCAATGTGGGTCGTTCGCCGGCTGATCGCGGTCTGATTGAGAACCTGGTTGGGACGATCAGCACAATCTTTCCATCGATCTATGTGATGGATGTGCCCGAATCATTCAACTCGATGATCTACGCCACGGTGCAGCCCACACAGATTGAGTATCTTTACCGGAATCTGTTATACCTGTACACCCAAAAAGATGTACATCCTTTACTGATTGTTTCGCTAGAGCGGGTGGTAGTGAACCAACAGCCCACCCCACAGAGCACAGTCGTTTTTACCGACGATTGGGCGCCGATCGAATGGATCACCAATAATATGGTGCTCAACTATATCCTGTTTGGAGACATGCAAGTACTGCAAGGGACACCGGAATGAGTGACGAGACAAAATCTACAAGACCTCTATATCGCATCCTTTCTTGGGTGATTACTTTACTTACGCCGGTAGCCCTGGTTTTGGCAGCGGTGCGCCTGATGTTGACCCCGGCTTTCTTACCCATCGAATATAACATGCCAGGTTTCCCAGCGGACCCTTATGGTTTTACAAAAGAGGATCGTTTGTACTGGTCGCGAATTGCCTCCGATTATCTGTTGAATTCGGCGGATATTTCTTTCCTGGGCGATCTGCGCTTTGAGGATGGCACGCCTGTCTATAACGAGCGCGAGCTGAAGCATATGGTGGATGTCAAAATCGCTATCCAGTGGACATTGATTGTCTGGTACATATCCCTGGGTATGCTGATTGCCCTTAGCCTGTGGGCGTGGAAAGCAGGCTGGTTGGATGATTACCGGGTGGGTTTGAGCCGCGGCGGGTTCTTGACTGCCGCGCTGCTGGTGGTTATTCTGTTATTTGTGCTGCTCAGTTTTGGTGTGCTCTTTGTAGCCTTCCACGATGTATTTTTTGAACCGGGCACCTGGATGTTTAATTACAGCGATACCTTGATCCGCCTTTTTCCAGAGCGTTTCTGGCAGGATATTTTTATCTATGTGGGGTCGATCGCCATCAGCTCTGGGCTGGCGATTGGATTCGGGCTGCGGAAGAAAGTGTGAAAGGTGGCAATCATGCCGGATAAAAAAACGAGCAAGGCTTACCTGGCCTTGCTCGTTTTTTAGGTCTTTGGATGATTAAGCTTTGGTCTGGGCAGAACCCTGCCTGGCGACCGCTTCGGCGGCTTTCTTGACCGCTTCGGGGTCTCCCAGGTAATAGCTGTTGACCCGGCGCAAATGGCTGTCCAGTTCATACACCAGCGGAACGCCAGTGGGGATGTTCAGTTCGGTGATTTCTTCTTCGGAGATGTTATCCAGATATTTAACCAGGGCGCGCATACTGTTGCCGTGAGCTGAAACCAACACGCGCTGACCCGATTTGACTGCCGGGGCAATCACAGAAAACCAATAAGGCAGCATGCGTTCTACGGTGTTCTTGAGCGACTCGCTGCGCGGCAGTACATCGGTGGGCAGCAGCGCATAGCGTGGGTCGAAACGTGGGTGGCGGGGGTCATCCATCTCCAGGGCAGGAGGTGGAGTAGCATAGCTGCGCCGCCAGATTTTTACCTGTGCTTCACCGTATTGGGTCGCCATTTCGGCTTTATTGAGACCCTGCAAAGCTCCATAATGGCGTTCGTTCAACTGCCAGCCGCGCACCACCGGGATCCATTCCAGTTCCATATCTTCCATGACGATCCACAGCGTTTGAATGGCGCGCTTTAAGACAGAGGTGAAGGCCAGGTCAAAGGTAAAACCTGCCTCTTTCATCAGCCGGGCACCTTCGTGCGCCTCCTGGCGACCCTGTTCTGTCAGTCCTACATCAGTCCAACCGGTAAATCGGTTTTCGAGGTTCCAGATGCTTTGTCCGTGGCGGATCATAACCAGTTTATAAATCTTGTCCATAGTATTTCCTTTCTAGAATTTCATGAAAAGCGTCTCCCAGGTAATGCTACCATCGGGAGACGCTTTTGGTTGTGAAACCCGGCTTGCCGCTTAGCGGATGGCTTTCTCCGAATCGCGGTCGAAGATGTGCATATTGGCCATATTAAAGACCATCTGCACTTTGTCATTGATCTGGTAGCGAGAACGAGGATCGACGCGGGCTACAAAGCTGCTCTCGCCAGTCTTCAAATAAACGAAGATTTCGTTCCCCATCAACTCGGTTACGTCCACGATGGCTTCCACCGGTTGGGCCTCGATGCTTGGAGGTGCAAAGTTAGGGTTGTGGATGTCTTCGGGTCGGATGCCAAAGATGACCGGTCTGCCAACATACTGCATGTATGGGCCTACCCGGTTATCCGGGATTTGCACGCTGAAGGAGACGCCGTCCACAAAGACCTTGCTGCCATCCTTCTTCAACGTTGCGGGGAAGAAGTTCATCGCCGGGGAGCCAATGAAGCCAGCTACGAACAGGTTATCCGGGCGGTCATACAGCGTTTGCGGGGTGTCGATTTGCTGCAGAATGCCCTTATTAATCACGGCAATGCGGGAAGCCATCGTCATGGCTTCCACCTGGTCGTGGGTAACGTAGATAAAGGTGGTCTGCAGCTGCTGGTGCAGCTTGCTGATATTGGCGCGGGTTTCCACCCGCAGCTTGGCATCCAGGTTTGAGAGGGGTTCGTCGAAGAGGAAAACCTTCGGCTCGCGAACGATGGCTCGCCCTACTGCTACGCGCTGGCGCTGTCCACCAGAGAGCTGACGTGGCTTGCGATCCAGCAGGTGTTCGATGCCCAGGATTTGGGCGGCATTTTCGACGCGTTTCTTGATTTCCTGCTTGGGCGTCTTGCGCAGCTTGAGGCCAAAGGCCATGTTGTCATAGACCGTCATATGCGGGTACAGAGCGTATGACTGGAACACCATGGCGATGTCGCGGTCTTTAGGGGCAACGTCATTGACGACCTGGTCTGCAATCAAGATGCGCCCTTCGCTGATATCTTCCAGCCCGGCCAGGCATCGCAGGGCGGTGGTTTTTCCACAGCCAGACGGACCAACCAGAACTAGAAATTCTTTGTCTTCGACGACGATATACAGGTCATTGACCGCTATCACGTCTCCGAATCTCTTGTAGACATGATCAAATGTTACGCTTGCCATTGGTTTTTCTCCTTTCACGGTTTACGGGAATATAGTGGTTATATTATATTCCTACCAGCTAAATTTAGCAAATGTTTTTAGCTCTAAAAATTTAATTCGTGATTAATATCACAGCAGAGGGAGGTAAAATATCAGCCAATGGTTGTATCTTGTCGATTTAGCTGGCTCATTTTAGAATGTACTTATGACCCAAGATGACATCAGTCCGATCCGTAAACAATATCTGGAAGTCAAGCGCCAATATCCAGAGGCGATTTTATTCTTCCGCCTGGGTGATTTCTACGAGACCTTTGACCAGGATGCTGAAATTGCCTCGCGTGAATTGGATATTGTGCTGACCTCGCGCAGCGTGGCAAAGGGAGTGCGAGTGCCGATGGCCGGTATCCCACATCATGCAGCCGAAAACTACCTGGCGCGCTTGATCGCGCGCGGCTATCATGTGGCGATCTGTGAGCAGGTAGGTGACCAACCGGTCAGGGGATTATTCCCGCGCCAGGTGACCCGTGTGGTTACCCCGGGGACTGTGGTTGAGGAAGGCTTGCTGCCGGGAGATGCCAATAACTACCTTGCCTGTGTGGTGACAGTTGAGGGCAACGAAGCCGAAGGCGCCGACCGGTCCGGGAGGGCGGGCGTAGCTTATGTGGATATCACCACGGGTGAGTTCGCTGCGACTGAATTGAGCGGCGAAGATATCCAGGCGATTTTACGCGCCGAACTGTCTCGACTGAGACCAGCGGAGATCCTCTTGCCAGAGAACCTGGTTATCCGGGATGGGCTGCCGGGGCATCTGTCTCGCTGGCCTGGCTGGCGATTCGAACCTGGACGATGCCAGGAAGTTCTCCTGAGCCATTTTGCTGTCGCCTCACTGGATGGTTTTGGTTTGCGCGGTATGCCGGTGGCTGTGCGGGCCGCGGGGGCGATTTTGCAGTATCTCAAGGAAACCCAACCGGCTGGCTTGAAACTGCTCTCCGGTTTGAGCACCTACAGCCTGTCAGAATTTATGGTTCTGGATGCGGCCACCCGGCGCAACCTTGAACTGACTGAGACCTTGCGAAGTGGAGCGGTCAAAGGCTCTCTTCTGGGTGTGCTTGATCATACCGTTACCCCGATGGGAAAACGATTGATGCGCCAGTGGGTCAGTAAGCCGCTCCTGAATGTGGCTCACATCCAACAGCGCCAGGAAGGTGTAGGTTATTTCTTTCGCGAGGGGCTGCGCCGGGCAGAATTACGCACTGCTCTGAAAGCAATTGCAGATCTTGAACGCCTGACCAACCGCATCCTGGGTGGGACAGCCCAACCTCGCGATCTGGTGGCCGCCCGGGCTGCCCTGCAGCATTTGCCAGGTCTGCGGGCTATCCTTCCCGAGGATGCCGATCCTTTGCGTTCAGTATTGAGCGTGCTGCACCTGTGCAGTGAAGAATTGCAGCTGCTGGAAAACGCCCTGGATGACGATCCACCCTCCACTCTGCAAAACGTGGGTGTAATCCGGCCAGGATATTCGGCAGAATTGGATGGCGTCGTTGAGCGCTCCCGTCATGCCCGGGATTGGATAGCAAATCTAGAAACGATTGAGCGTGAGCGGACCGGCATCAAATCCCTGAAGGTGGGATACAACAAAGTTTTTGGCTACTATATTGAGGTTACCCATACTCATACGAACATGGTACCGGGAGAATATATCCGCAAACAGACCCTGGTGAACGCTGAACGGTATATTACCCCGGAGATGAAGGAATATGAGACTCTGGTATTGAATGCGGAAGAACGCATCCGAGAAATCGAAGAGCGCCTGTTTCGAGAAGTGTGCGCCCGTCTGGCCGATTCTGCGATTCGCCTGCTATCTACGGCGCGTGCGCTGGCCGAGCTGGATGTATTGGCTTCATTGGCAGAAACAGCCGCTCTGTCCGGGTATGTTCGCCCAGAAATGGTTGAGCAGGATATGCCTGAGCAGGATGTGCTTGAGATCCACGAAGGCCGGCATCCGGTAGTGGAGCAGATGCTCTCTGGCGAGCGGTTTGTTCCCAACGATGTCCTTTTTGAAGAGGGTGAACGGGTGCGGATCATCACTGGCCCCAATATGTCCGGCAAGTCCACCCTCATCCGCCAGGTGGCTTTGATCGTTTTGATGGCCCAGATTGGCAGTTTTGTGCCGGTTGGCTCGGCGCGGCTCGGGCTGGTTGATCGCATTTTTACCCGCATCGGCGCCCAGGATGAGATTCACGCCGGGCAGTCTACCTTCATGGTGGAGATGGTGGAAACTGCCAATATTCTGCACCATGCGACCCCACGCAGCCTGTTGATCCTAGATGAGATCGGGCGCGGCACCAGCACGTACGATGGTGTTTCGATTGCCTGGGCGGTGGTCGAATATATTCACAATCATCCACGCCTGCGGGCCAAGACCCTGTTTGCCACCCACTATCATGAACTGACCCAATTGGCTGATCTGCTGCCAGGGGTGCGCAACTACAACGTAGCGGTCAGCGAAGCGGATGGGCAGGTGATTTTCCTGCACCGGATTGTGCCAGGCGGGGCAGATCGCTCCTATGGCATTCATGTAGGTCAGCTGGCAGGACTACCCAAACCAGTGGTCCAGCGGGCCGCCGATATTTTGCGCCAGCTTGAAGCCTCATCTGGAAAAGCGGTGCGGATCAATCCGATCGCCTCGCACCAGTTGGCGCTCTTCCCAGAGACGAATCCGCTGTTGGATGAGCTGAAAACAATGGATGTTAACTCGCTTTCACCCATTGAAGCGCTAAACAAACTCTATGAATGGCAGAGAAAATACCTCAAGGAGTGAGGAATGAAAGTTCGCCTGCAGGACAGACCAGCTAAAGTCTTGAGATTTTCACTTCCTCCGGTTTGATCTCGATGCCCCAATAACCTAAATCTGCCAGGCGATATTCGATATAGAGATAATCCGGTTGTTGTTCGACTTTGATCAATTTGATTGGTCGTTTGAACTGATAGGTGAGCAAATTATCATCCCACTCGCCTTGCTGTTCGGGATCATATCCTGCTGGAGGGGTGAAGGCGGTTTCAATTTCATGTTCGTTGAGCAGTAATCGCAAGATTGCCTCAGGCGCGTCGACAGCCCATAACAGGCTGGCGGTAGCCTGGGCTTCCAGCTCTTCTTGTTTTTCTTCTTCGCTCAAGTCCCACTGCACCGGGGACCAGATTCCGGGCAGTTCACTGACTGGCATTGCATCGGGTTCAATAACGTCGGGCATTCGTTGCTCCTAATAAAATTTAAGGTGTTGGCGTATCAGCGGGTGGGATGCGGATTTCGAAATTGTCGAATTCCCAGGAGGCCGATTGCCCGGCCTCATCCAGCCCGACCAGCAGACCTATCGTTCCCTGAACTGGTCCATCTTGAGAATTACCAGCAATCCCTGAGATAGATGGGATAATCTGGTTATTCACCAAGAACCAATAAGTTGAGCCCAGGCCAATAACGCTCAGACGGTTGGGTTCATTGGTCTGGATAGCGTCAAATTCAGACCACTCCAACCAGGTTTCCCAGCTGCCATTCAGATAAAGATAGGCCGCATATTGCCCCTGGCGATTTATCTCGAACAGGTAATAGTTTTGATCATCGGTGCGCCGGAAAACAAGGCCGCATTGTGCATCCTCCGGCCCGTCTATCTGCTGGACGTCAACGCTGACATAAAAGTCGCCCACGCTGTCAATCTCCGGAATGGACCACCACACCACTCCCTGGTTCGCATATAAATCCCACTGGAATATGTTTTCACTGATAGCCCACTTGGCGGTGCCCAGGGTGTCTGTCATGACGCCTGTATCCCACAAATCACGATCACTATCGAAAGTGTCGAGAATAAAAAGCGGCCACTGCCTGACCTCCTGGAGAAATCCATCGAATGCCTGAGCAGTGGCTGTGATCTCGGCATTCGAGACCTGCCAGGTTGGCACCAGGGTGCCAGCCATCTGGGTTGCCAGCCGGCTGGCTCGTTCTGCCTGGGCTGTTTGGGTGGGAGGGCTTTCTGTCTCTACCGGACTGCCACAGCCGCTGGCGATGATCGCCAAGACAAGAGTAACGAGTGCATAATTGAGGATTCTGGAGTGTAGGTTACACCTGTGATGCATGGAAGACTCCTCAGGATGGTTTATTGGGTTGGTCTGCGATCAGCCGGTGTGTGATCGTGCTCCCCAGGATAGCATATCCATCGGTTGGCAGATAATGGCTGGCTGTATTATCAAAAAGCACCTGGAATGAGCAGGGGAAGTCTTCATCGCCCTGCCAGATCACGACCAACAAGGCTACTCGTGGCAGGGCCTGGAAAACAAAAGATGCATCGCCTAGAGCGCCGCGAATCCCACCAAGCCTCAATGCAGCCTGTTCAAATGCTGCCGGGTTGTCCTTGAAACGGCGCACCAGTTCAGCGCCTGTGTAGCTTTGAAAAGCCTGGTTGTAAAACCGGCCATCTGGAAGGTCGGCAAAAGAGATCCATTGTTCTGAGGGAGGGGTTCCATCTGCTGTGTTGAAATAGTACAGCAGCATGGCTTGCAGGAACGAGGGGAGAGGCTCTTCTCCGGCAATCGGATAGGCGATGAAAGCAGGGTATGTAATCCGGACCGGACGGGACCATAAGGGCAGGTGAAATTCTCCCTGGTTGGCATTGGTAGAGATAAAGGTTGCGCCGGTGTCTAAAATCAGGCGATCCAAGGAGCGAGATTGAAGAGCTTGTCGTAATTCAGTAATCCGCTGTGCAAAGCGATCCAGATCAGGCGAGGCAGATCGAGTATTTTTATTCAAGACTACTCCTCTAACAAATTTGTAAGGGCGATGCAGGCGCAGCTAACAATACCGCAAGACCGCAATTCCTCTTCTATCGTATAATCCAAAGCGATTGCCTGCTTGCCTCATCGCAGATCACATTTCTCTGGCAGGCAAGCATTTATTTCGCGCTCAACAAGTTTAGCCCGCTGGCAGCTTCCTTATCGTTTCTCCCACCTCCCAAACAACCACGCCAGCTGAGGGCCTAACGTGTTGAGCGCGATTTATTATACCCTTTGCTCGTGTGAAAGCAAAATAAGCAGCCCATAAAAAACACATCCCGCCTGCAATCCGGGCGGGATGTGTGGGTGATTCGATCAAACGGCATCTTCGCCGGATTATTTGCGTTTGTGCTGCAGGGTGCGCAGCAGGATATCTTCAAGCTCGTTTTCATTGGCCTGGGATTTGCGTTTCCCGCGCACGGGCATTCGGGCAGGTCGTGTGCTTTGCTGCTCTTGTGATCGTTCCATAGCTTCACGCAGGGCCATTTCCATGGCTGTTGGTACAGGAAGCTCTTTTTCTTCTGCGACTTCAGGTTCTTTCACCACTGGCGCCTGGGGCTGAGGCTGCCTGGTTTCTTTGACCACCTTGACGGGCGGCTCTGTCAGAGCTTTCATGCTCAGCTTGATCTGTTTCTTCTGGCGATTGACGCTCAAAACCTTGACTTCGATCTCGTCGCCTTCGTGCACCACTTCGCTGGGGTCTTTTACGTAGTCGTGGGCCAACTCACTGATATGCACCAGGCCGGGTCGTTCGGCGCCAATATCTACGAATGCGCCGAATTTTTCCAGGCGAATAACTTTACCCCGAATTACCATATCCTGTTCAATTTCGCGCCATTCTAATCCTAATGGCTCGATCATGGTTAATTCAATGCGCCTCTTCTTAGGGAAGACACGGCGAACCCAGACTTCAACAGTCTGACCGGGTTGAACGACGTCCTCTACCCGGTTGACGGGTTCTGCTTGCAGTTGTGAGATGTGCACCACGCCTGGGGTGTCCAGGCCAATGTCTACCACGGCACCGGCCAGGGTTGTTTTGAGTACTGTTCCGGTAAAGCGCGTTTTGCGTTTTATCGAACCAATATCCTGAGATAGCGTGCTTTCCGGGATTTCTACGATATTTGTTTCCATCGTACTTTCTCCAATCGATGAGTGTTTGCATCCACCAGGCTGGTGGGAATGTTTAACCTGAGTTTAGCGAGGCTGGCGTCACTCGCGAAGTTGAATTATACCTTGCGCAGGAATAAAATGGAAGAAGATATCTGCCGAAATAAGAAAATTGTAATCTGGCTTGTGCTTCTCCGGAGCAGCGCCGCTTGGCTTGATAGGGTAATTCTAGTGGTCTACGGCTGGCAAGCCCATCTCTGCTGGCTGCTTTCCCCTGTGATAATAGAGCAGCCAGATGGCGCCCAGGCCGGAAAGGATCGCTACCAGGCTAACCAGCCAGCCCGCAATCGGGATTCCAGCTAACATTACATAGATGACCACACCGACAATCAGGGGCCACCAGCGGTGTTCGGCGTAAGCAGGGGAAAATCGGGCTAAAAGCCATTTCCCAACCATATAGGCGACAACTAATTTGCTGCCCTGGTTGACTAACAGCATGAATGCAGCGAAGGCGAAACCAAGGCCTGAAAAACCCATGCCAAAGACCGCCTGTGAAAGAGCGCCAAGACTCACTACAGTAAGTAATATTCCCACAATTAGAATGATGAATACGGATACCAATGCAATTGCTAAGCCGCCTATCAGACACACAAATCCCCATCCAAAGGAATGGAGCGGACGTTCGCCAAGCTGTTTGCTGGCCTGTCGCAGAGCGCCGGGGGCAAATAGCACCACCAGGCTGCCCAGGATAAGCAGTGTGATCAGTTCGCGCACGCGTGCCAGGAACCACAGGCTGGTTTGCTTTTGTAAAGATACCTGGGTCTTCCCGACCTGCGGTTGTTTCTGAGTGAATTCTATTCCCCCGCCAGGCGCAGATAGAATTGCGCTGGATTGTTCAATTGGACTGGTATAGGTCAGCTTTCCGCCAATTTGGGCGCTTGCTTGCACTCGCAAGCCGGGTAAGATAATGGGGGGCGCATCTGTCCCTTCAAAAAACAGGAGGAAGAAATTCGGCTCGGTGGTCGTTTCTGGTTCATCAACAATAGCTGTTACATTTCGACCCACGCTGCCTTCAATCTCAACGGCAGACATTTCAACAGCGGCATCCCTGCCAATCAAACCCTTATGAATCAATTGGTATCCTGTAGTAGCCAGATCCCGGCCAATGACCGATTCTGGATCGGTCTGCAGCGACATGCCGGCAAAGAACAGGTTGCGTTGGATGTGACTGCCCGCGAGCAGGTGTACCGATGCCCCAGCTGAATACATGGTGCCGTTTATTTCCCCTTGTATCTGGGCCGATTGACCAGCGTAGATCAGGCTGCCATTCACCACGCCGTTGATCGTCAAGAGCGCGCTGTTAACGATCAGGTTGCCATTGACCGTGCCGTTGACCACCGCCTGATTGCTGTTTAAAAATAAATCCCCGTTGACCGTGCCATCAACGGTGATCTTATCTGCTGAAATGAATAGATCATCATCGATGGTTGTCCCGGCAGGCACATTGCCATCATGTGTGAATTCAACTGCGCTGGCAGCGCCGGTAAGGGTCAGGGCTAACAGGAGTGTCAAGATAACGCTGGAGAGCAGGATGCGGTGGAATGGCCTGTGATTTCGATTATTGGTAATCATATGTTTTGTCTCATCCCTCAGTGATTGCCTTGGCAAGGTCGCTGGCGTGCTCAAAGCGATCGGAGGGTTCTTTCTCCAGGGCGCGTAAAACCGCCAGGGCAACTTTGTCGGGTAAATTCGGATTGACTTCGCGTGGGTCTGGGGCAGGAGTCTGCAAGTGGGCCATCATGACCGCGCCGGGATTTTCTGCCTTGAACGGCAGCTGACCGGTGAGCATTTGAAAAGCCATGATGCCAAGAGCATAGATATCAGCACGCTGATCGACCTGGCCCGAGGAACGGATTTGTTCAGGCGCCATGTAGTCCAATGTGCCCATCAGCATGCCGGTCTTGGTGGCGGCCGTGTCTGCGCCGAATATCTTGGCGATGCCAAAATCGGTCAGCACGGAACGAAAGGAGGTGGGAACACCTGAGGAGGCTTCACCATCTTTGAGAGATTGGTTCTCTAGCAACACATTGGATGGCTTGACATCGCGATGCACCAGGCCCTGGGCATGGGCATAATCCAGAGCGCTTCCCAACTCACTTAGAATGAATTGAACCTGCTGTGGGCTGAGCGCCCCAATTTCCTTGATGATGCGGCTTAGATCCTGACCTGGGATATATTCCATTACCATATAGAAAGTGCCTTCGACATCGCCGAAGTCGAAAACCTGTACGATGTTAGGGTGGCGCAGCGAGGCGACGGCGCGCGCTTCCCGCTCGAAACGTTCGGCGAAGATCGAGCCAGGAGCATCTGCCTCGCCCGACAACCTGGCAGGGAGCACTTTAATCGCCACCGTACGGTCCAGGCGGGGATGGCGGCCTTTATAAACTTCTGACATCCCGCCTCGTCCTAACTGTTCCAGAACCTGGTATGGCCCTAATCGAGTGCCGGTCAGGGTTCTGGAGGCCTTTGCCCGGGATGCATTTGGCAGCGTTTGGGAATTAATAAAGTTCGCCCAGGAGCGCATCGGATAGCGGTAGTCGCCGCCCTCCGAAAGCAGCAGACACTTCTGGATTAAATCACGCAGTAGGGCGCGTAAGGTTGTATCGGTGGAGGCGCGTCCTGCCAGTTCGTAGATGCGCCGTAAGGCATCCTGCTCCGATAGAGTCAGGTTATGCCAGTAATATTCGAAATGAGGGCTCAATTCTTGCATGGAGCGCTTTTCTAATTCAACCAGATCCACCATCTGGTGGGTTTTCAGCATTTCAAAGGCATGGAAGCAAATGATCTGGATCCCTAGAGGATAGCCGTCTACCATCTCACGGACAAAATCTTCGACATCTGGCGGGAAGGGTAAGCCGGCTTCTTCAGAGGGCTGCCGGATGATCTGGCGCGCCTCTGGTTCGGGCATTAATCCTAAGAAGAGGGTGGCAAAAATATTGAAAAATGGGCTGGAGAGAATCGCCTGAGATTTATCAGAGTAAGTGAGTTGGATCAGGGGCTGGGCAGAAGCGGTGATAAATGCGAACTGATAGCGCCCGGCAGCTGAGCGCAGGCTGTTGAAAAAATTGACATCCAGATTGGGATTGGTGCTCAGACGCTCAAATTCATCCAGAATCAGCACAATGTGCAGGCCGCGCTGGTTGAGTTTGCGGATGGCGCGCTCAAAAGACAGCCTGGTGGGCTGTTCCAGCGCCGCTTCCAGCGCTGGCTCGGATGGCAGGTCACGTTCATCCAGGGCGGCAGTTATTTCTGTGATGAACACAGATAAGATTTCTTCATAGGTGCTTTCGCCCAGGATTTCGCAATCCAGATAAACCAGTAGATTGTTCGGATCCATGCCGAGTTCGGGCCAGGTTTCCGTGCGCATCAGGTGAAAAAGCAGCGAGGTCTTGCCGATTTTGCGCGGACCGATCACAGATACGGATTGGTTCCCATTGATAAAAGAAACGATCTCGCGTAGTTCATGGTGGCGTCCAAAAAACATCTGGGCTGAACGCACCGGGCCTCGGTAAATATATGGATTACTCATCCAATAATCTCCTGCTCATGGTCATTTCACGTCCTCAGTTGGAAGTGGGCGGGGGCCTAAATCGTCCACCACCCGACTCAAAGATTTGTATTTTTCTACCCACAACCCCAATAAACCCAATTTCCAACGATAGGCTTCGCCAGGTAGGGGCTGCGCATCAGAAAATGCGTCGCCTTCTTGCCTGGATTGCAAAATATCCCGTAAGGTGAGGTTGTGGAGCGCAGTCTGCACTACCTGGCGATCCAGGCTGATGCCGCGTTCGTTGAAAAAGTCGATCGTCTGGGCCGCACTGGCCTGTCCAGTCAATGGGATCATACGGCTCAGGGCGGTTAGCACCAACCGCTCCTCGGGCGAGGACTCGGTCCACAAATAGACAAAATGCGCTTCTCCTGAGGCCAGGATATCATCGAGAGCCGCATTTATATCCGCAATGGTGACATAATTGCGGGCGTTCTTATTGTGCTGATTTACCAGGCTGTGGCAGAGCAGCTGGAGGAAGTACGGGTGTCCCGCGGTTACCCGCCAGATTTTGTCCAGCGCCAGATCATCATAACGCATCCCGAAGGTAGCTACTGGTTCTTGAATCAGGCGCAGGGCTTCATCTTTTTGCAGAAATGCAATATGCTGGTACAAGCTGATATTGAATAAAACGCTCCAGTAATCTGCCGCCAGTTGTTCCAGACGGTGGGTGCCGCAGAAGATCACGCTCAAATCCGGCTCGTGCTGGATCAAGTGGCGTAGAAAACCAAAGACAGAAGGTTCCAGGTGGCCGCGTTTTACCGCAGTTTCCAGTTCTTCAAATTCGTCAAACATAATCAGCAGGTGTCTGTTGTCAATAAGCTGCCGCACCTGCGGCAGGAAATCATGCTCAAATGTGTTGGCGGGGCTGGCCTGGAAAGCAGCCAGTTCGGGAATTTCAATGTCAAAACCACGATCCTCCAGGGCAAAGGAGATTTCTGTAGCCAGGTTAAGGAAGAAATTGGGCATGCCCGGATCCAGACCCAGGGTTTGACCATCCAGGTAAACCGGCATGGTTTCATCTCCCAGGCGGGCGGGAAGCTGTTTGAGCAGGGAGGTCTTTCCAGTGCGCCTTTGTCCAATCAGCACCAGGTTGTTGCGGTGGGAGGCAGACAGGTTGCCCTGGATGAATTTAACAATATCATCGCGCCCAAAGAACAATGGAGAACCGGTCTTCAAGGGAGTGCCCACCACATAAGGATTGGGGATGAACTGGAATTCTCCCCTGGTAGCCATCAGGTGAACGACATCGGCAAAGTTTTCCACCTGATCGGGGCCGCGCGGATCGGTGAAATACAGGATGAAACGCGCCCGGAAATGATCAACTCCTGCGGGCAAACGCAGGCGCACGCGCAACTGCACCTGCACCTCCTCGCCAGGAGCCAGGCGCTCCACCAGGGCAGTTTCATCGAGCATCGTATACTCAGGGGCAGGCGCCAGCATGACACGAAGCTTCAGGGCCGCGCCTCGCCCCTGGTTGTTCAGGCTGAGCACCAGGGAAACGATATCCTCCTGCCAGGTGTTGCGAGTGAGCAGATGACATACAATATGGGCGCTGGTCTGGATATCGCTCATCGCGCTGGTGATGATCGCCAGCCAGCTTTCAACGACCAATTCGATAATAGGCCGGTCAGCGCTGCCTAATTCCGTCCGCGCCAGGTGATCAACATGTCGCAGGCTGTTGACTGCGCTGGCGAGATAAGCCAGTTTGTCCTGGGAGTTATCCACTCTTTCATAAGCATACAGCGCCTCAGTCACTGGCTGAAGTTCTAACAATGCGCCTGCCAATCCAACCAGGAAACTCTTTGGTGCAACCAGGTATTGATGCAAGGGGGAGTTTTCTGGGGTTTCTTGGCTGCTCAAACCGTGGATTTCCATGATCTGAGCAGATGAATTGGCCTCATAAGCCTGCAGACACAGGCGATAAACTGCCAGGCCTTCGAACAAAGCCTGGCGAGCCGGCTCGCTTTCAGGCCTTTCATCATGAGCCAGGGACTGCAAGGCGCTGATGAGAGTCCGCAACCCAATCGGGCATAATTCGGGGGTGAACTGGCTTTCATACAGGTAGTTATACCCCTCAGCCAGAGAAGCGATTGGACCGGCATCCAGATTTTGCAGCACTTTGGGCAGGGTGCCGACCAGGCTGGCGCTGTCTGGGTCCTTGCTGGCTTTTTGGGCCAGCTGGTGAATCTCTTCCAGGGCAGCATCTGGCTGCTGGATGATCTTCTGAGCCAGGATTTCAGCCCGCCCAATTGGGGAACTGCGGTGATCTTCCAGATGCTGCTCTGCTTCCATGCGGCGGCGAGTTTCTTCCTGTGTCTCCTGGATTAATCTGGCTACGTAGACAGCAGTTCCAGCCTGGTCTGTCAGGCTGAGCAGGAGAGCCTGGTCCTCACGACTGTAGTGCAGGCCAGATCGAAGCGAGCCGAGCGCCAGGATGCCGAGCAAGGGGTGGGCCTCGGCCTGTTGGTGAGATCGCTGCGGAGCCAGTAAAGGCACCAGCATGGGATAGAGTGGGTCTTTGGGCTGTGAAATGGCCTGCCCCGCCTGCAAACGTTCAAGCTGCTCCTTGGATGGCTGCCACCCATTGGCTTTTTCTTGATCCACATTGCGCGCTTCATTGATCTGAAATTGTGAACCTGGCTGCTGTAAATACACTGCTCCGTATTCGACTGATAATAATTCGGTTGTACGATTGACCAGGGTCCCAAGCAGCTCTGGTAAATCGATGATGGTGCGAACTTCACGCGCGAAGCTGGTGAAAACCTGACGAAAGTTGATTTTTTCGCGGAAGAAACGTCTGTCAATCGTACCCTGAATCCAACGATATAGAGGTTGAAACAATGCCGCGATGATCAGGGTAGAGATTGCGATGAAAAGGGTGGATTGGTTTCCGGTAAGTTTGGTGAACACAAACTGGAGTGCTACGACTTCCAGCAGATAACCCAGCCCAATCACGGCAGTGAGCGAGCCATAAACCAGGGTGCGGTTGATCAGAAAATCCACATCCCATAATCGATAGCGCTGAATGGATATCCCTATCGCAACCGGCACCAGCAGCAGAGCGATCGTGCCGATAGGCAGGGATACCAGTTCGTATTCCAGGAAGGGTGCGCCCAGTTCAACTCGCAGGTTAGAAAAGATGAGTGGAGGCAGCACGCGCGCGCCAAAATAGATCAGCGCTGAACCTGTCAAGCCATAAACAACCCATTTTGTTTGATGACGTTGAGCCGGCGTAGATACTCGCAGGTAGCGGTAAATTTGTGCAAAAATGCCGCTGCTGAACCAGATGACCAGGATCGCTCCCAGGCTATAGGTCCGCAAATGAATAAGCAGGCTGTGAACGCGGCTGGCATCTGTCATAAACATTCGCATGAGAAACTGAGCCGCGGGGGAAATGACCTGGGGATCGCCGCCCTCCGCTGGCACGATCACCCACAAAAGCAGCCATACAATCCACATATATGCCAGGGGGCGGGTCCAGCGTGGAATAAAGCGCCCGTCGGGGAAGAGGTAAAAGACGAACAGAATCAATACCAGGCCGATGATCTGCAGGGCCATGACAGGCACATTCCAGATGGGCCAGTACATTTTCAGAGAATTGAGCGGTGAGGCAAGGGATTCTAGCGAGGAGATTGTCACGCCAAAAGTCACCATAGCCAGGGAGACAAAGACGGTATTTGGGTCGTCGGCCTTATGCAGAAAGATGGCAATGCCAATCAGGGAATAGCCCAGGACGATGATGACGTAATTGACTAACTCATAAGCGATATAAAAAGTGGTCGAGAAATTTGCCTGCATCAGAGCGATGCGCAGCGAGAGAGGTAGATTCCCACTCAAATAAATAATGTGATAGGGAATAGACAGCAAGAACAGCCCAAGGCTAATTACAGCGATGGTTACCCACAATGTGCGCAGGAGATGCAGCTTTGCAGCCATCTGAATCGTATACGAGAAAAATCGAATTTTGTTCTGCCCTATTGTAGCCTGTTTATCAAAAGTAAACAAATTAAAAAAGGGGCTGTCCGAAAAGAAACGGACAGCCCCTTCACAAATTAAAGGAACCATGATTCAATGGGGGAATGAGAAGAAAACAAGCCGT
>JAFGQI010000124.1 GCA_016935755.1 Anaerolineales bacterium | reverse complement strand
GACGGCTTGTTTTCTTCTCATTCCCCCATTGAATCATGGTTCCTTTAATTTGTGAAGGGGCTGTCCGTTTCTTTTCGGACAGCCCCTATTCCCTCACTGATTTTGCTGGTAAATATTCAAGTATACTGTTAGCCGGGTGCCTTTCCCAACCTGGCTTTCTACATTAATGCGGCCATGGTGCTGTTCGATCACCTGCCGTGCAATGGATAGGCCCAAACCCAAACCGCGAAAGAGATGTCCTTCCATTTCATCGATATGGAAAAAGCGGTCGAAAATACGTGGCAATAAATCTGCCGGGATGCCAACGCCGTGATCGTGGATGGTAACCCAGACATGTTTATCATCGTGGCTGAGAATGATGAACACTTTGCCGCCATCCGGGCTGAACTTGATGGCATTATCCAGAATGGCTGAAAACGCTCGTTCCAGGCTTTTTACATCCCCTAAAACCATGGGAATGTGGGGGTCGATTTCGATATCCAAAACCACCTGATTCTCTTCCGCTTTCTTGCGGTGCGCGTCCAGCACTGTGAGAATTACTGTCCCAAGATCTGTGGGGGTGAAGTTCGGCAAAATCAGATCCATTTCCTGCAGAAACAGGATATCATTTACCAGAGTTACAATTTGCTGAACATTGCGGGAGACGCTCTCCAGGGCAGCTTTTTGTGTTTCTGCATCCAGGCTGTTTCCTTGCAATAATCCAAATTGGATCATGTGCAAAAAGCCGCTTGCCGCAGTCAAGGGGGTGCGCAGTTCGTGAGCGATGGTGGTCAGGAATTCGCGCCGGGCATAATCCTGCTCGGCTAATTGCTGATAGGCCGCGGCCAGCTCGCCCGCTTTCAGGCGCAAATCCTCGATAGCCATAGCATCATTTTCTCGCAGCCGGCGGCTGACTTCCTGTACCATCGCGCGCGCCACGCTGGCGCTGCGTTTCAGCAGGCTGTTGAAATTTTCTTTATATATCTCCAGAACAGCGGTTGGTTTGGTGGTGGTCACGGTTGCGGCGCGAGGGGCATTGTGGATGATAGCCATCTCGCCGAAGAAATCCCCCGCGCCCAGTTTTTTTAGATCACGCACCTGATCGTGTTCGATAACCTTGGTTACTTTTACTTCCCCGTCCAGAATAATATAGAAAACCGATTCGAATGTATCCTCATGACACAAAACGGTGCCTGCCGGGTAAGTATTCACCCTTCCAGTGGTAATTAATTCCCTCGCCTCGATCGCGGGCATACCTGGAAATGCTTGTAACAATATTCTCAATGAGATGGTATTTTGGGTCATGAACGACTCCTGGGCATACTTTCTTGAATTATATCAGGCCTCGTTTTTCTCGTAGAACACGAACAGGGTGCTGCCGTAACGTCGCTGTTCGAATTCGGTCAGGTTTTGCAGCTCCATGGGCGCATATTCTACGGGGTGAATTTGAACGATTACCCAGGCGGAGGCAGACAACCATGTTGGATGAGCATCCAGGCTCAACAGGGTGCGTTTCCATAATTCTTTATATTGTGGAGGGGCGACAAATACCAGTTCAAACTGGCGATCAGGGGGACGCTCTAACAGGGTGAAGGCGTCCAGACGTAATACTTCGGCGTTGGTTTCCAGGGAGGTATCCACGAGGTTGTGCCGAATTGTTTCAATCGCTTGCCGGCTGGTATCTAGAAAGCGGGCAAAGGCTGCTCCGCGACTGAGCGCTTCGATTCCAACGCTTCCTGTCCCGGCAAAAAGGTCCAGGAACGATGAATCTGGCAGGTCGCCTGCCAGAATATTAAATAAGGATTCTTTCGCCCGGTCGGTGATGGGGCGAGTTGTATCTCCTGGGACGGAACGCAAACGGCGACCGCGCGCCTTGCCCCCGATGACTCGTAACCCGGACATATCTCCTGCTTTTACGCTTCTACGCTCTGGCGAGCAGCACTAATGTTGCCATGCGGGGCAGTAATCGGGACAACACAGCCAGTGCCCAGGATAAAGCGCAGCCCATTGGTGGTCTCTATGGCAGTCTGGGCTTGTGCCTGCACCTGATCTGGCGTGCCCAGAACCATGGGTTGAATGCGTCCCAAACCGCCGCACACGCAGCCTGGAAAACGGGATAATCCCTCTTGCAGCGAGGGCCAGGTATCCTGATCGTGCCAGTTGATCACCTGAACCGGGTAAGTGGTAAACAGGTCGAACATAATCTCCTCGCCGTGCAGGTGCAGCATATTCAGCCACATCTGCCGGGCTGGTTCCAACACCATCAGATCGTACACTTTTCCAAAAGTCTCGTATTCGTCCGTGGTCAACAGGCCATATTGAGCATGTTGGACGGCGTAGAACAGGCCGGCAATGCCTGTTTTCCCGGCTGCCTCGATAAAGCGCAGGGTGCTTTCGGCGATAATTCTCAAGCCGCGGTGAACAGCCTCGGGGTAGCGGCGCAGATGGATCAGCAGGGTATTCTTGCCAACCAGATTTTTCGCCTGGGCCAGGGGACTGAAAACAGTTTGCAGTACGGGTGTTTCCGGGCCGAGTTCCTGGGTGATGAGCTGCAGGCAGCGGATCTGTTCGCCCAAATATCCCTGGTAAGGATCCAAGAGAGGAAGACGCTCCCAATCTTCAGGCCCCTGGATGATCTGGCGGGTGTAGTCGCGCGTGCCCTCGGCTACCCCATGCCATTCATCTTGTGCCCCCCAGTCTTTCAGGCAAAAAGAAGATGCTGGGGTAACTTTGACCAGGTCAAAATCATAAGTACGCTGATAGAGGAGGGTCGCGCGGGCCAGTCCTGCAGGTGTCTGATCATCCACTGGGAAATGACGCCAGAGGGCTACGGGGACCCGATCTGGTTTTGCCCTGGCGAGGCAGGCCTCCAGGCGCAGCCTGTGGCTGATCATGGACGCTGCACCGGTTGGGTGATTTCGCCCTGGAGAAGCAGGATATGCGCTTCAGTCAGCTTCCGCAGCATGGCGGCGCGGATCAGATCATCTTTAATCACATTCATGTTCAAGAGATTGAGCGTTCTCTCAAATGCTTGCAGGGCTTCTTGCATCCTTTTTTGCATCTTCAGCGAAAGTCCCAATCCATAAGTAGCTTCGGCAGATTGGCCATCCAAAGCCACCGCCTGTCGGAAATCCTGCTCTGAGGCGGGGTATTCTTTCCGGGCATGCAAAATCCAGCCGCGCTCAATATATTCTTTTGCCGTAGAGGGTTGAATTGTGGGTTCGGTAAGGGGGGCGGGCTGCTTAGCGGGTGACATAAATTCCTCCTAATGAGAGCTGATCTGGTCGATAACGGATTTTATTTCACCATCCTCTGTTTCTTGATGGTTAAAGAACTCAACCATAAAACTGGAGCGGCGATAGCGCAAGGAGAATGGGGCCACAGCCTTCAGATCCGCCAGGGAGACTTCCAGGCGGTTGTCGGCTGCCGCATAGGCGCGGGCAGCTTCAAATAAAGTAATTTCTGCCCGCAGTGAGTCGATCTTTAATTCCTTAATCATGCTCAAGCCGATATGGGCAATTTCATCGGGTAATACTACCTGATGAATAATGTCTCTTGCAGCCTGGATGTCCTCGCGCAGTAAGGCGGTTTCGGGTTCATATTCACCCACTGTGCGCCGAGGATTCGTCTGGTAAGCCTGTACTCGACGGTAAGCCTCCAATCTATCGTCTGCTTCCGTGAGGCCGCGCACAACCACGCGTAAACCAAAGCGATCCATAATCTGCGGGCGCAGGCTTCCTTCTTCCGGGTTCATGGATCCAACCAGTGAAAAACGGGCATAGTAGGTTGCCGATACCGGCCCACGGCGGACGGTGTAGCGACCCTGGGCGGCCGCGTCCAGGATGGCATCCACGATATCGTTGCTGAGTAGATTGACTTCATCCACATAGAGCAGATGTTTATCTGCCTGTGCCAGGATACCACGATGGATGCGCATGCGTTCATGGATAGCTGCGCGTTCATCCAATCCTCCCACCACATCTTCCAGGCGAGCATTGAGGGGCAGTTCCACCAACCGCACACGATCCAGCTTAGCCAGAGGTTCGCCAAGAGCATATTTTTGAGCGCAGTCCGGGCAAACTGCGTCGATGCCGCCAGCTTCTACATCCTCGGGCATGCATCCATAGTAGCACAGGCTGCGAGGCGCTTCTGGAAGGAGGTCGACCAGGCTGCGTACAGCGGTGGTCTTACCGGTGCCGCGTGGGCCAATGAGCAAGACGCCGCCAACGGCAGGATTGATCAACGCCAGAACGAGGGCTAACTTCATCTCGGCCTGACTGACGAGCGCCAGAAAAGGAAATGGCAGCGTTTCTGCCAGTCCGGCGTCTTCGGCGACGAATTGTGAACGGAAGCCACGCCCGGATACGCGATCGATCAGCTCGCGCAGCGAGCGAGGGGCGTTTGCGGGTAAGTCCGCCTGGAACAGGGTTGAATTCTCGCCAGCGGAAGGCTGCATGTCCTCGGAGGAAGTGGATTTTTTTGCCCGGGGCTGCCGTGCATTCAAGCTGGTCGGTGGACGTTCGGATTGGTCATCCATGATGCTTATGATCCAGGTAAGCTGGCGCCCATTCCCATTTAATCCAGGTCATCACGCAGATCGCCAAAGTCCGCAGCTGGCAGCAGATCCGGCGCTTCTTCCAGCACATCGATATAGTTCTGCCTTATTTCTGCCATCAGGGGAGCGAGGGGCACCCGTAATGGGGGGCGAATAGGAGGCGCGGGTTCAGGGGTCTTTACTCTCGCCTCGTTATAGGCCCACTCACGTTGGCGCAAGATGCGCGGTTCATTGCTCAGGATGCCAACATAATGTCCGTAGATAGAATAAACTTTGCGTTCTTGGGTTACCCACCCAATCCATTCACCATGCACATTATAGATATTAGGATAAAGTAAGAACGCCGCAGCTTCGCCCCGGCTGTTGTATATTGGGATCAATTTCTTGGTATCGGACATACCTACATTATAATCATTTTACGTCGTTATAGGTCCAATAGCGGTTGACAAAGAAATTCCAGAACAAGACGATAATGACCGCAAGCGCCAGGGTGAAATTGTCACTTAAAAAATCGGGGGTGAAGTAGGGAAGCTGGAAAGGCAGCCGGATGAATAATTTATAAAATATGGGCTCAAAGATCAACAGGATAGGCTCGCGAATGGCTAATCCGGCGACATTGACAACCCCAAACTGAAGCAGTTGGGTGCGGATCGGCTTGGAACGCGAATCTGGATAGGTCCAGTAGCGGTTCCAGATAAAGTTGCTCATAATCGCGGCGATGAAAGAGATCGCGCCAGCCAGGTAAAGCGGAAATTGGAAAAGATTGACCAGCAGGTTCATCGTGCCGAAATCTACCACCGCGCCGATCGTGCCGACGACCAAAAAGCGGAGAAAACGCGTGCGCTCACGCGGATTGGTCAAAATTACCGTCATGCAAGGCCAAGCCTCTGTTTGAAATAGGTCACGGTTCTGTGTAAACCGTCTTCCAGACTAACCTTTGGTTCCCAATTCAGCAGGGTGCGGGCGCGCTCGATGTCGGGCTGGCGACGCTGTGGATCGCTCTCGCCGCGCAGGTCGGGTTTAAAAATCAGGTCGGCTGGGTTGCCAGTCAGGCGGTTGATCGTGTGCGCCAGCTCCAGAACGCTGGTTTCGACAGGGTTCCCGATATTAACTGGCAGGTGAATGTCAGAAATCAACAGCCGGTAAATTCCATCGATCAAATCATCCACATAGCAGAAACTGCGGGTTTGGGATCCATCACCGTAAACTGTTAATGGCTCATGGTTGAGAGCCTGTTTCAAGAAGTTGGGCACCGCCCGCCCATCATCCAGGCGCATGCGTGGACCATAGGTGTTGAATATTCTGACAATGCAGGTGTCAATCCCATGAAAACGATGATAGGCCATGGTGAGCGCTTCAGCAAAACGCTTCGCTTCGTCGTAAACCGAACGCTGTCCAATGGGGTCCACATGTCCCCAATAGGTTTCCTTTTGGGGGTGTTCCAACGGGTCGCCATATATCTCGCTGGTGGAGGCCAGCAGAAAACGAGCCTGGTTGGCGCGTGCCAGCCCCAGGGTGTTGTGCGTTCCTAAAGCCCCTGCTTTCATCGTCTGGATGGGCAGATTGACATAACCATAGGGTGAGGCAGCATTTGGGCTGGCAGGTGAGGCAAAATGCATCACTGCATCAACTTTTCCACCAACGAAGATAAAATTTGAGACATCGTGGCGGATGAATGAAAAATTTGGGTGCCCAGCGAGATGGGCCAGGTTATCTGGGCTGCCGGTGATAAAATTATCCATCCCCACAACCTGGTGGCCTTCTCTGAGCAGCCGGTCGCACAAATGGGATCCGAGAAAACCGGCAGCTCCAGTCAGTAATATGCGCATAGTTTAGTTTCCTGAAGTTGTGTTTACAAAATTTTTCCACAGCACTCGACTGGTCAAGCCATCGCTGGTGACCTGGACAGCTTCTCCGGTAATAACATCGACCAGCCACAGGTTCCCCTGGTAGAGTACTGCCAGAGCGTAATTTCCGCTTTCTGGCATGATCGCTGGCGACCAGGCGCCCCAATATAATTGCGGCTCCAGGCCAGAACCCTCTTCCTGGGGGAACAGGGTTCTGCGGTTGGATCCGTCCCGATCCATTACTGCCAGTCGGTAGCGGCTGGTTTCACTTTGATCGGGAAAGATAGCCTGTAAATAGGCGATCTGGTAATCGATTTCCCCTGTATCGAAGGTCATCAGGGGTGAGGCCAGGGGGTAAGCGAACATGCCCGTCTGAGAGACCAGGGGCAAAGCGGGGCTTGATCCTAAAGGCAGAGCCACTAAATCGAAGAGCGAGGACTCTTCCGGTGCACTGGCACCAGCCGGGGCCGGGTGAGAAACGGTGTAGAGCACTTTCCCGTCAGGGCCCCAGGTAAAACCAGGCACCCAGGCCCAATCACCGCGCGTTTGCAGCGGGGTGAGTTCAAGGGTGTTGGTGATCACGCCATTTTTATAATTCACCAGCCCCAGACCGCCAGGTTGGGCGAAGGTCAGCAGGTTCACATCAGGCCCCCACTCAAAGTGAGTGCCCCACCAGCCATACACGCCGCCTGAATTGGATTCCACGATGATGTTCCAGCTCGTGGTCCAACCAGTGGTGCTGAAGGTCAGTACATTCAAGTCATTATTAGCCTGCCAGCCTGGCGCAGCGGAGCGTGGTTCAACCGTTGAAAATATGATCTTGGTATTTGAATCTGGCACCCAATCAGCAAAGTGGATCACGTTCGGAACATTCAGATTAATGAATGCGTCTGCGTCCAGCCCTCCACTTTCCGACCGGCCCCCGCCCAGATTCGCCACCCACAGTTCATTGATTTGTCCTTCCAGGGTAGAGAGCCGGGTAAACAGCAGCCATCCGCCATCTGAAGACAGTGATAGGATCCGTCCATCCAGATCGCCGGTCGTAATGAGGGCCCGGCGGTTAGCTGTCGTTCCTTCCATAGTCCACAAATTCCCATCGCGCAGGTAATAAATCCGCCCGGCGATTCCCTGGGGTGAGAAGGGCGATTGAATCCCGATCATTCGGATTTCGGGCAGGGGTTCTTCTACGATCAGGGATTTCACCGGTACTGGCTTGCCGGAGATATCCACGCCATCTTCGAATACCCTGCGGTAGGTGATTTCCTTCAGCCCGTTCTGGCCTCTCTGGATCAATATTTCTTTATCCTTGGGCAGCGATTCATTCCGCAGTGTCTGATACTCGAAGGGGATTACTTCCTCTTTGATCTCAAACTCTTCAGTTACCCGTACGACACGGATATTGCTGCCTGCGCCTAAGACGGTATAGAGTGGGGGCTCAACCCGATCCAGCGGACCCAGGCTTAGCCCAGCCTGATCCAGCGCCTGTTGAACCGTGCTGCCGGCAGGCAGCTGGCGTTCAGTCGTCTGCCCGTCGGATAAGATCGAGACGGTGATCAGCGCTTGGGTGGCTTGCGGCGGTGTGCAGGAGGCGAGCAGCCAGGCCAGGAGCAGGCAGGCTGAGATTATCCGGTGAGCCAGCCCGTCGGGTTTTTGCCCGCCTGAGAGGAGGGAGTTACAAAGAGGAACTTTCGGGTGGCGGTGGTATAATCCCATGTCGAACTAGCAGAGTACTATTGTATAGAACCGGTCACCGTCATTGAACCTTCGGCAATGGTGATCTGCTCGATGACCAATTTCATGCCGTTGACGGCTAATTGGTCGGTAATCATCTGGTCGAGTTGCTCGGTCAACTGGTTCAGGATATCTTCAGGTAATGGAAAAGGTCCTATCTTGGCCGAGACAACTTGTGAATGCAGGTTCCCCGCGACATCTGCATTCACTTCTAAAATGATATTGAGCGGCAGCGAGAACCCGTCCTGTTGCACCTGACCGGATATTTGGATTTGTCCATTCCGCAGGCGGATTTCAAAATCTTGTACTGGGATGTCTGATTGCGATTGAAGTTCAAGCATTGCCGCCGAGGTGAGTTGTTGTTCGGTGACGGTCAGCGTGACTGTCCCTCCGCTGACTGCAGTGGCGGCGGCTTTCTCGAGGTTATCCGCGAATTCCGTGGCCGCAGCGGTCGAAACCACTACCGGCGAGGTAGCAGTCGGTCTTTGGAAGACTTTAGCATAGTTGCATGACAGGCTGGCCAGGACCAGCGAGGCGATGACCAGTAAGAATGAAGAAAGGTGTAGCCTTCTCATGAGGGTTCAACTCCTTTTGGATACCAATACAGTGCAGAATTGTATCATAGCATGATGGACTTATCTTTACCAGAGAATAACTTCAGCCTTAGCGCTCTATTAGAGGCGATTCTATTTGTATTACCTTCCTCTGCAGCCCCAGCTCAACTGGCTGCAGCCCTGGAAATGCCCGTCGAGGAGGTCGAGAAGGGGTTAGATGAATTAACCTCTATCTATAACAACCCAAATCATGGGCGAGGATTGCGCCTGCAGCGCTTCCGCGGCCGGGTGCAGCTTACCTCCGCTCCGGAGGCGGCCCCAGTGATTGAACGTTTGTTAGGATTGGAGGAAAGTGGACGTCTCAGCCGCGCCGCTCTTGAGACTCTGGCGATTGTGCTCTATCGCCAACCCGTCACCCGCCCACAGATTGACTCTATCCGCGGGGTAAACAGTGATGGGGTATTGAAGAGTCTGTTGGGGCGCGGTTTGATTCAAGAGGTTGGGCGCGCAGAAGCGCCAGGTCGCCCAATCCTGTATCATGTGACCACAGATTGTTTGCAGTACTTTGGTCTGAGTTCCCTGGCTGACCTGCCGCCGCTCAAGCTGCCGGAATTGACACATAATGGACTGCAGAATTCTGTCGATGTACTAAAAGAATAATCCAAATCTTACCTGAGTTATAATACAGTGCTATGGAAGAGCGTCTACAAAAAATATTAGCCCAGTCTGGACTGGGTTCGCGGCGCGCCTGCGAGGCGTTTATCTCTGCCGGGCGTGTGACCGTGAACGGAAAAGTCGCTATCCTGGGTACAAAAGCTGACCCTGAGCGCGACCGGATTGAACTGGATCGCCGCCCTATTCGTACCAACGTCGAATATGTGTATATTGCATTGTATAAACCCAGAGGGGTGTTATCCACAGTGACTGCTCCCGACCCCCGTCCAACGGTGCGAGACCTGGTGCCCGTCCCGGGTAACCTGTATCCGGTAGGTCGGCTGGATGTGGACAGCGAAGGTTTAATCCTGCTGACCAATGATGGGGATCTGGCAAATCGACTGACCCATCCGCGTTATGGTCACGAGAAGGAATACCGTGTGTTGGTAGCTCGCCGCCCCGATGAAGAACAGCTCCAGGCCTGGAGGCGTGGGGTGGTTCTAGAAGATGGTCATCGCACGGCCCCTGCCCAGGTAACTGTGGAAAGTACTTTTGGAAAAGGGGTTTGGCTGCGGGTTATCTTGCGGGAGGGTCGTAAACGCCAGATAAGAGAGACCGGTACATTGACCGGTCTGCCGGTGGTTAAAATTATCCGCCTGCGTATCGGCAGCCTCCAATTGGGAGGGCTGAAGCCACGCGAATGGCGCCATCTAACAGCCCAGGAAGTGGCGGCTCTAAAAGGATCGAGACCTTCTCCGGCTCGCAAATAAATCCTCCGTTCTCTCAATAAGAACAAAAATGCCTTGAACTGCCAGATCATCGAAAGGTGTTAATATTATGGAATTCGGGAAAGAAAAAGAAACCTGGCTGGACCAACCAGTTTTTACAAAAGTTAAACTTAATGCAGAACTAATCCTGATGGCGATCATCTTGATCCTGGCAATCGTGAGCCGTTTCTATGGCTTAGGTTGGCGTGTGATGAGCCATGATGAGAACACCCACGTTTACTATTCCTGGCGGTTTTATCAAGGACAGGGGCTATCGCACGATCCACTAATGCATGGGCCTCTCCAGTTTCACCTGATCGCGCTTTCCTATTTCGTGTTTGGCGACAGCGATTTCACGGCTCGCCTGCCGCATGCTCTGTTCAGCATTGCAGCCGTGGCGTTTATGTGGTACTTCCGCCGTTATTTAGGGCGTGTAGGAGCCCTGGTGGGGGCGGCGCTGATGCTGATTTCACCCTATATGCTTTATTACGGGCGCTATGCTCGCAACGAGGTGTTTAGTCAGCTATTTGGCCTGGTGACCATTTGGGCCATTCTGCGGTTTCTGGAAACTGGACAGCCGCGCTATATGTACGCACTCACTGCAGCCACTGTGCTGCACTTTACCGCCAAGGAAACGTCTTACATCTATGCGGCGCAGGCGTTACTGTTCCTGGCGGGTTATTTTATCTATCGCATTTCAAAACTGCCCTGGCGTTTTGATAAACAGCGCCGGATTTTCATTGTAGCGCTCATCGTGGCTTTGCTGATGTTGGGCGGTACGGGCGTCAGTATGCTGGCAGGTCGAACCAGCGCGACTTTGGATGTACCCCAAACGGTTGAACCTTCGATACCTGGACAAGAGCTAAGCCATCTGCCCGTCCAGGCGGTGCCTGAATTGACGCTGATCCTGTTAATTTTAAGTGGGATTGCTCTGGTGACCGCTGGAGTTGTCTTGATCTGGGGATACACCTGGAAAAGGCTGCGTCAGGATCGCTCTTTTAGCCTGTTGATCCTTCTGGGAACTCTGGTGCTGCCGCATCTATCTGCTTTTCCGGTGCGTTGGCTGGGCTGGATTATCCCAACCAATGCCTCCCAGGTGATGGCGCTGTCGATGACCGATATACTCCACATTGCAGTAGTCGTGATTCCCCTGGTTGGTCTTTCCATCATTGTAGGGGTGCTTTGGAATCCGCGCCAATGGTTGATTAATACGGCGATTTTTTATGCTCTGTTCACTGTTTTTTACACTTCTGTTTTTACAAATGGAGCCGGCTTTTTCACCGGGTTGGTAGGCTCGCTGGGCTATTGGCTGGAGCAGCAGGGGGTGAACCGCGGCAGCCAGCCCTGGTACTATTATGGTCTCGTACAGGTACCAGTCTATGAATATCTTCCTGCTCTGGGAACCCTTTTAGCCTTTGGAATCGCTCTGGCCAGATCATTGGCAGCTGGATTCAAGGGGCCAGAGCAGCCGATAGATGCTGAGCCAACAGATAGTCCCATAGGCGAGATTCCCGATATTCCATCCCATCCAGAAGCATCCCTTCTAGAGGGTTACTATCCTGATGAGAAGGAAGAATATTTTCTTCCTGAAAGCGCCTTTCTCCAGGATAATCCTCCGGTGGGTTTGGAGAAAATTCGGGAGGAAGACCACCTGCCAGAACCTGCCCCGGTTCTGGCGTTATTGGGCTTCTGGGGGGTCACCAGTCTGGCGGCTTACAGCATAGCCGGAGAGAAAATGCCCTGGCTCACGGTGCATATTGCTCTTCCATTCATCCTCTCTGCCGCCTGGGCATTCGGTTTGTTGATCGAATCGATCGATTGGCGCAATTTCCTCGCTCGCCGGGGATGGCTGGTTCTGGCGCTCACCCCGGTGGCTTTATTCAGCGCCCTGGCAATGGTGGGTTCACTGCTTGGATCAACACCACCTTTCCAGGGGAAGGAACTCAGCCAGCTGCAGGCAACCAGCACCTTTATGACCAGTCTACTGACTGCTGTGCTCAGCGGAGCTGCGCTGCTGTACCTGGCGGCAAAATGGAAGTTTTCTCAGCTCCTTCGCCTGATGACCCTGTATCTGGTGGCAATCTTAGCGTTTTTCACAGCTCGCACTGCCATCCAATCCAGCTTCATCAATTATGATAATGCCAACGAACTGCTGGTGTATGCGCACTCAGCCGGTGGTGTGAAGGTGGCTATGGAGCAGATTGAGGAAATTTCAATCCGCACGACCAATGGCACAGCATTGCAGGTGGCTTATGATAACGAAACCTCCTACCCCTATTGGTGGTATCTGCGAAATTACACCCAGGTACGTTATTACGGCACCGATCCCTCGCGCAGCTTGCGAGAAGTCCCGGTCATCCTGGTAGGCGATGCGAACTATGGCAAGATCGAAGCGGTGGTCGGTAATCTGTACGACAAATTCGACTACATCCGGCTCTGGTGGCCCAACCAGGATTATTGGAATCTGACCTGGCAGAGAGTGGCAGATGCTTTCAAAGATCCTGAGATGCGTGAAGCGCTCTTCCAAATCTGGCTGAATCGAGATTACACCAAGTACGGGCAGGTGCTTGACCGTGATATGAGCCTGCAAAACTGGTCGCCAGCGGCCAGGATGCGTCTGTATATTCGCAAGGACATCGTTACCCAGCTATGGAATTACGGTGCTGCTCCATCGGCGCAGGTTTTGGAATCTGACCCATTTGATGATAAACAGCTCTCTCTGATGGCTGATCGCGTCTTCGGCGCCCCAGGCGCGCAGCCTGGCCAGTTCCAGCGACCACGCGATCTTGCCGTTGCCCCAGATGGCACTCTATATATCGCAGATACCGAGAACCACCGCATTCAGCACGTGACCATGGACGGCACTGTTTTACAAGTGTGGGGCGAATTTGGCGATGTGGCTGCTGGCGAGGCTGCTGCAGGTACTTTCAACCAGCCTTGGGGCATCGCAATTGGCTCAGATGGTTCGGTCTACGTTGCCGACACCTGGAATCATCGCATCCAGAAATTTTCCCAGACTGGAGAATTCTTGAAGTTGTGGGGGTATTTTGGGCAAGCTGAACAGCCGGCTGCTTTTTGGGGGCCCCGCGATGTCGCGGTGGATTCAGCCGGGCGGGTATATGTCACCGATACAGGCAATAAGCGCGTGGTGATATTCGATAGCGAAGGCAATTACATCGACCAATTCGGCAGTGTGGGTTTTGAGGCAGGTGAATTTGATGAGCCTGTCGGGCTGGCAGTGGATGGCTCCGGACAGATATATGTGGCCGACACCTGGAATCAGCGCATCCAGGTAATCAGCGCGGGAGAAGATGGTGTGTACAGGCAAATCAAATCCTGGGATGTAACTGCTTGGTTTGGCCAATCCCTGGATAACAAGCCCTATCTGGTGGTGGATGGCCGCGGGAATGTCTTCATCACCGATCCAGAAGGATACCGGGTATTATGGTTCAGCGATGTGGGCGTTCCGGTGTATTTTTGGGGCGATTACGGTACTGAGTTAGATAAGTTTGGTATGCCCGGTTCAATCGCAGTGGATCCACAGGGAGGGGTCTGGGTAACAGATGTGAATAATGGCCGGATCATGCATTTCACCTTACCCCTGCCTTGATTAAATGACGAAGGGGCTGTCCGAAAAGAAACGGACAGCCCCTTCACAAATTAAAGGAACCATGATTCAATGGGGGAATGAGAAGAAAACAAGCCGT
>JAFGQI010000123.1 GCA_016935755.1 Anaerolineales bacterium | reverse complement strand
GTCATTGCGGGCGTCCCATTCCAGTGAAATCTTGAGGTTGAAGAGCGCCAGCGGGTTGCCCTTGGAGACGGTCAGCTCCTGTACGCCGGGCTGGCCTACCGGGGTGGCATCCAGACCAGTTTCTGTGGGGGCCGCGCTGGTGTAGTAGAGGGTATATTTGTCATGCACCTGGACTGGCAGCAGGGCCACCAGCAGGTCGCCGGGGCTGAGCTGGCCGCGGCCCTTGAGGTAGCCGTTCTGGTCGGTCTGGTAGGGCTGGCCAGTGGGGTCGTTGATCGTCCCGCCGCTGGCCTGACCAGAGGGGATGCGGTAGACCATGGCGCCGGGGACAGGGGTATCCAGCGGGTCGCCCTCCTGGAAGACGCGCACCTGGGTGCCGCGTACCCGGAAGGGGAAGGTTTGGGTAGAGACTAGCGGCATCTGGAAGAGGCGGGTGGCCTGGCCGCTGGGGGTGGTGAGCGGGGGCAGGGCTTCCAGTCGGAAGATAACGTTATCGCTCAGACCAAAGAAGCTGCTGGCGTAGACATCCCAGCCGAAGACGTGGGTGTTGGTGACAGTGATGGTGGGGTAGACGGTTGATCCCAGGTTGGTGAGCGGGGTGGCGGCGGAGGGCTGGGCAGGGACCCAGGAGCCGCCTCCATCCTGTGAATAGAAGGCCCGCACCTGGCGGAAGGGCAGGCCGGAGGGGTCGAACAGGTTGTAGGTGATGGAGATGACGGCGCTCTCGCGGATAGCGGGAACAGCGTAGAAGTTGGCGGGCGCCAGGGCCGAGGAGGGCTGGTTGAAGGTGGGGGCCGGGGTGCTGTAGGGGTGGATGACCACGGTGGTGGGAGAGGTGGGGACAGGGGCCACCGCGGGGCGCGTCCCCAGGTAGACCATGCTGTTGCCGCCGGAATAGCCGGAGGCGGCCAGATCCAGGATGCCATCGCGGTTCATGTCGCCCCAGGCTGCGCCGAAGGATTGAATGATTTCCGGTGCGGACCAGATTTCGAGCATGTCCATCAGTCCATTCTGGTTCATATACAGGCGCTTGGGGTCGTTGTTGGAGGCGGCGGTAGCCAGGTCGGGGAAGCCATCGCCGTTGACATCGCCCAGGGCGATGCCGCGCACGCCATCGTTGTGCAGGTTCTGCCAGGAGGCGTTGACTTCAAGGGTTCCACCGTTGTTTTTATAAATCTTGGAGAAGCCCCAGAAATTGCCCACCACCAGGTCCAGGTCGCCGTCCCCGTCCACATCGGACCAGGCCACGCCCTGGGAGCCTTCGCTGACATTGGCCTGCCAGACCGGGGAGGAGGTGAGCACGCCATTGTCATTGCGGTAGAGCTTGTTGGGCGTGCCGTAGCTGACAACAGCCAGGTCGAGGTCGCCGTCATTATCGACATCGCCCCAGGCCAGGCCCTCGGTCATGCCGATATTGTTGCTGTACCAGGATGGGCTGGTGCTGAGAGCGCCGTTATTGTTCAGATAAAGCACATCGCCGTAGCCATCCACGCCGGAGGCCAGGTCGAGATCGCCATCGCCGTCTACATCGCCCCAGGCCAGGCAGGTGTGCGGCACGCTGTCGGAGGAGACCCAGGGGCTGGCGCTGGTGAGGCCGGAGCCGGTGTTGTAGTAGATGCGGTTGCGGCCGTCGCCGTACCAGTAAGAGCCGCTCCACCACAGGCTGTTGGCAACAGCCAGGTCAAGATCGCCATCGCCATCCACGTCCGCCCAGGCGGCGGCGCGGGCATTGGTATCTTCAGGAGAGGTCCAGACGGGGCTGCTGTTGAGCTGGGTGCCATCGTTGAGGTGCAGGCGGTTCTGGTGCATGCCAGAAACGGCCAGATCGAGGTCGCCATCGCCATCCACATCACCCCAGGCGACCGAACTGGCATTGCTGGCGTTGCCGCTCCAGGCGGCAGCGTTAGCCAGGAAGGGGGCGCTGTTGAAGTAGACTTTGCTGGGGGAGCCGGAGTTGGCCGAGACCATTTCCAGGTCGCCGTCGTTGTCCAGGTCGCCCCAGGGGATGGCATTGCTGGTAGCCTCATCAGAAGAGGTCCAGGCCGGGTCGGCCTGCAGGGCGCCGGCGTCGTTCAAGAAGATGTAGCGGTAAGAGGAAGAACCAGCCAGATCGAGGTCGCCATCATTATCCACGTCGCCCCAGGAGACGGCCAGGATGCGGCCCAGGCCGGTCTTGCTCCAGGAGGGGGTGGTCTCCAGGCCGGAGGGGCTGTTGAAGAAGACGCGCAGGCTGGCGGATGCCTCGCCGTCACCGAGGGCCATATCCAGGCGGCCATCGCCGTTGATATCGGCCAGGGCCACGCTCCAGGCGCCGGTATCGGTCGATTCCCAGGAATGGTTGGTTTCGAAGGTGCCGCCGGTGTTGAAGAAGATAAAGGCTTTACCCAGGCGGTTAGCGGTGGCCAGGTCGAGCCAGCCGTCTCCGTTGATATCGCCGAGGGCAATTTCATAGCAATCGGCGCCCAAGGCTGGAGTCCAGCCCGGGGCGGTATTCAGGTTCCCGCCAGTGTTGAAATAGGCGGCCATGCCCACTACCAGATCCAGGTCGCCATCGTTGTCGATATCGCCCCAGGCGGTATCGCCGCCGTTGTTGCCATTCGAATTCCACCAGGCGCCGCCGCCCAATGTGCCAGAGTTGTTGAGGAACACGCGCGCCGGGTTGTAGGGGCTGCTGGTGGCCAGGTCGAGGTCGCCGTCATTATCCACGTCGCCCCAGGATACGCTGCGGTAAGCCCCGGTATTGCTCGAACTCCAGCCAACATTGGCTTGCAGCACACCATCGATGTTGTAGTAGAGGTACAGCCGTCCATCGACATAGGGAGGTGATGGCGGCAGGTCATTGATCGCTACCACCAGGTCGAGGTCGCCGTCGTTGTCCACATCGCCCAGGGCTCCATCATAGATGTCATAGCTGTTGGGGGTAAAAGCGGTGGGGATGGCGCTGAGGCCCAGGGTAGAGGCAGCCTGGGAGATGGTTTTAGCCTGCCAGCTTGAAAGGATCAGGGTGAGGAGCAGAATTACTGTCAAGCGGGTGAAGGTTTTCATATGGCCTCCTGGTTATTGTTTCTTTATAGAATTTTAATTAAAGACAAGAAAGGCGCACAGGCGCGCCAGTATTTCTATGATTATACATAGAATGATCCCGGAAGTCTATACATATTGACAGAAATGCAATTAAAACAATATAAATTTTACCCCTGGCAGGCCAGTGCAATTTCTCGATGAGCGGGCACGTTCTCCAGGAAGGAGCGGCGCAGGTTTTCATCGCCAATCTGGGCTGCCTGGGTGTCAAGCAGGCGGCGGGCATCTTCCAAAATCTGCAAGGCGGCAGGGTCTCCGGCAGCTTTCAGCGCCTGGAAGCAGGTCAGGTGGACGCGCAGGGGTTCTTCGACGCCGTCCAGGTTGGCAGATTGCAGGTGAGCCATGATCAGCCTGGCGTGCTCAAGGGCCAGGGTCTGATCGCCCAGAGCCAGGGCGGCGCGGGCCAGCCCGGCCTGCGATTCGATTGCCATATTGGTCTCGCCAATCCGGCGGCGGATTTCCAGGGCGACCTGGTAGGCCTCCAGCGCTTCGCCCCAGCGTTCCAGCCCGCCCAGGGCGTGCCCCAGGTGGGTCAGGGCTTCGGCTTCCACGGAGGGCAGCTTGAGCTGGCGGGCGATGTCCGCAGCTTGCTGGCTGTGCTCAATGGCAGCCGGCTGGTCGCCGGTGAGGTGATCCAGCAGGGCCTGGTTGGAGAGCAGGAAGACCAGCATCTTGCGGTCGCCCAGGGCCAGCAGCAGATCATAGGCAGCGCTGAAGCGCTGGCGAGAGTCAGGATATGCGCCGAGCGCCAGCAGGGCATTGCCCATGTTGATCAGCACGTTGGCCTGGTTGCGGCGGTGACCGACGCGCTGGTAGATCTCCAGGGCCTGCTGGAAGGCAGACAGAGCGTGATCGTAGGCGCCGCGGCGCTGGTGGTTGTTGCCCAGGTTCATCAGAGCGTTGGCTTCGCCCAGCAGGTCGCCGATCTGGCGCTTGAGCTCCAGGGCCTGCTGGTAGCAGGCGTTGGAGAGATCGATCTCACCCAGCCGGTTGTGGACATTCCCCAGGTTGAGCAGAGCCTTGCTCTCGCCCAGGCGGTCGCCCAGCCCGGCAAAGGCGGCGCGGGCCTGCTCGTAGGACAGGCGGGCGGAGGGGTAGTCGGCGCGGCGCAGAGCCAGAATGCCCAGATTGAGCTGGATATCGGCGACCAGACGCGGCTGCCCCTGGGCCAGCTGCAGGGCCTGGTTCAGGTGGAGCAGGGCCTCATCGAAGCTGCTCTGCTGCCAGAGCACACGGCCCCACTGCTGGTGAGCGGCAGCCTGGGCGGCGGGATCGGTGGTCAGCGCCAGAGCCTGCTCCAGTTCGGCTACCGCGGCGGGATAATCGCCGGTGACCTCGGCCAGGGAGGCCAGGCGCAGGCGCACGGCGGCCTGGCGGGCGGGATCTTGCAGCGATCCGGCCAGCGTCTGCAGTTCATCCAGGTGCTGTTTCTGATCGCTGCGCTTGCCCTGCAGGTCGAGGATTTTCTCGCAGGCCAGCAGCAGGTTATAGCGGGAGGCCAGATCATCGGTTGGGGTCAGCTCCAGAGCGCGACCCAGATAGCGCAGGGCGTCGTTGTTGGCGAACTGGGCGGCGGCCTGCTCGCCAGCCAGGTGAACATAGTGGCGCTCTTTCTCCGGAATTTCAGCCTGCTGGTAGTGGTGCGCCAGCAGCGGATAGTGCGGGCTGAGCGACTGCGATAGAGCGCTTTCATACCATTCGGCTGCTGCCTGGTGCAGCTGGCGCCTCTGCGAAAAAAGCAGCGTACTGTAAGCCACTTCCTGGGTCAGGTTCTGGCGGAAGCGCCAGGCCAGACGATCGGCGTGATCTTCCGGGAAGATGAACTCGCGCTGTTCCAGGCGCGCCAGCTGGGCCTGCAGGTCAGCGATGGCCGGTTTAATGGGATGCACCTGGGCCAGGGCTGGCGCCTCGAAGGCCTTACCGAGCACGCTGGCGACTTTCAGGACGAATTTTTCGGTCTCAACCAGGCGATCCAGCCGGGCCAGGACGACGCCCTGGACGGTGTCGGGCAGCTTGAGAGCGGCGCGGTCGATGCCGACCAAGCGCCAGCGCCCTTCCACGTTCTGCAGACGGCCGACTTCGCGCAGGGTTTCGGACAGCTCTTCCACGAAGAGAGGGTTGCCTTGAGAGCGTTCCTGGATCAGCTCCATCAGTTCGCCGGGCAGTTCGCCGCCCAGATAGCCTTGAACCAGGCGAGAGACGGCTTCCTGGGGCAGTTCCTCCAGGTGCAGGCTCTGGCAGCGCGGGGCGGCGTCCAGCCCCGGCAGGATGGCCGCGCCCGGTTCGGGCGGGCGATGGGTGACGACCAGCAGGAGCGGCCCGGACAGGCCCAGCCCGATTGACTCGACCAGGGCGCTGGAGGCCTCATCCATCCAGTGGCAGTCTTCAATCAGCACCAGCAGGGGCTGCTGGGAAGCCATGCGTTTGAGCAAATCCCCCACCAGGGCGAACAGGGACTGCTGCCGCAGGCGGGCATCCAGCGAGGCGGTGAGCGGCGTTTCGGGGATGGACAGGCCCAGCAGATCGCCCAGCAGGGGCAGGCGCGGGATCCATTCGGGGTTGATCCACTGCAGCATGGTCTGGATCTGCATGGCTTGCTGGGCGGCGGGCCAGGCGCTCTGCAAACCGAAGAGAGCCATGAAGATATCTCGCCAGGGCAGGTAGGCTGTGGCGCGCCCGGAGCTCTGCCCGCTGCCAGTGAGGGTGCGGAAGCCGCGCCCCATGGCGCGCTGCACCAGTTCAGCCGCCAAGCGGCTCTTGCCCACCCCCTCTACCCCCTCGATGCGCAGCGCCTGTCCAAGACCGGTCGAGGTTTGCGTCAGGGTTTCATCCAGCATAGCCAGCTCAGCTTCGCGCCCGACAATCGGTCGGGGCGGGACAAACTGCTGCATGGGCGGCAGGGGGGCCACAGGCATGGCCACCGGCACCGGCTCGAACTTGCCCTTCACCTGGTAGCCGGGGAACTGGTGGAACATGAAGCGCTTCTGGGCAGCCTGCATGATGCTCTGGCTGACCAGAGCCTGGCCGGGCTGACAGGCCATCATCAGGCGGGCGGAGGCGTTGATCTCGTCGCCCATCAGGGTGTAACCGCGGCGGGTGCTGGCGCCCAGCGCTCCGGCGTATACCTGACCGCGGGTCATACCGATCAGCTGGTTGGTGATATAGGGCAGCTCGCGAGTGGCGGCCTGCAGCTCCAGCGCCCAGCCAACGGCGCGCAGCTCATCGTCTGCATGAGCAGTCGGCGCGCCGAAGACTACGTGCATCACCGAACCTTTATCGCCGTAATCCAGCCGGATCAGGCTGCCGCCAAAGCGACCGGCGAGACTCTGCACCAGGCGCACATAAGTGTCCAGTTTGGTCTCGATCTCCGCATCTCCCTCGAAATCCAGCCCCTCGAAGCGCAGGAAGACATTCACCACCGGGCGAAGCTCGGCCAGCAGGCTGCCCTGCGTGCCCAGCAGCCATTCGAACAGGGCGGGAGGGAAGTAGGGGCGCAGGGTTTCCAGCCGGGCAGCGGTATCGCCGGGCAGCTCGGGGTGGGCAGAGGGCGGGAGAGGCGGGGCGATGGAGGCGGTCGGATCGGCCCAACCGGCCAGAGGGCGGAAACCTTCCCGGTTCTCGCCCCATGTAACAGCAGCCCCCAGGCGCTCCACCAGTTCGGGCGCGCAGATGATCTCGCTCTGTTTGGCGTGGTGCTCGGCGGCTGCCACGCGGGACATGGGCGCGCCGGTCATCAGGTCGAAACGGCCGAAGGCGGGGTCGCCGACAGTCAGGCGGCGGGTTTCTCCGCCCGCCAGGCCGATTTTAATCGTCAGGGCATGGGTGCTGGGGAGGGCGGCCTCGCCGAACCCGGGGGTGGTGATCGCACTGAAGGCGGTCATGGTCTGCTGCATGGCCAGCGCGCAGTGAACCGCGGTCAGAGCGGTATCCATTCCCGGGATGGGAAGGGAGGCCTCGTCGAACCAGCAGGTGATGGCATCCCCAGCAAAGCCGAGCACATCGCCGCCGAAGCCATGCACCTGGGCGATCAGGGCTTCGAAAACGGCGTTAATGATCTCGGTGAGCCTTTCGGCGCCATACTGGGCCTGTGAGGTACCCTTGGTGTTCTTCCTGAGCGCCTCGGTGAGCGGGGTGAAGCCGGAGATATCGGCAAACATGGCGACCCCGCGGGCGGTGGGCGGCAGAGATTGTCCAGAAGCCAGGGCGGCCAGGCGGGCGCGCGGCAGGAAGGTGTAGAGATAGGAGATATCGGCGGGTAGATCGGCGGCCGGCAGGGGGGCTATAACCGGGGGCGCTGCCTGGGAGACAGGGGCTGGCTGAGGCGGCGGGATTACCGGCGCAGGTTCAGGCGGTTTCTCGACCGGCGGCTCGGCCGCGGGGGGCGGGGGAGCGATTTTGGCGCCGCATTCGAAGCAGAACTTGGCCTGGGGCGGCAGGGCCGCGCCGCACTGCGGGCAGGCAAGGATTAGCTTGCTGCCGCACTCCAGGCAGAACTTGGCCTGGTCAGGGTTTTGGGCGTGACACTGCGGGCATTCCATGCTGGAATAGATTGTAGCATAAGCCTGCTAAAAAATCGAAGCTGATCTTCCAGCCGCTTGATGCGTTCTACCAACTTTCCAAGCGTTTGGTGAAATAACTCGATCACGGCCTCTTTGCCCTGATCTTAAGCTACACCAATCTCTTCATCGCTTGGTAGACGGAGCGGTTCCATGCCTATATTTTGCCCGGCTTTTATGTTTTTGACAATGCTAAAGTTCATTCAATTCAGGCTTTTTATGCCTGAGCAGTTGCCTCTTACCTTGCATTCCATTCCGTTCTCCTTGCTCCTGGCATATCGTGCTTAGTGGTACCGACAGCCTGACCAAACTTCTTCTACTGGGATATCCAGAGGATTCACTTCGTACAATGGGCCAGCCAATTCCGTTGTTGACCAGCTTCAGTCAAACTTGTCTTCAATTCCAGGGTTTCCAACTTCAATCCAGCCTGAGCAATCCATTCCTGAATCTTTCCCTGTGAGCAGAAAACTGTAACGACCGCTTGATAACTTGGAATTGGGGCTTGCTCAGGAAGAATTTGTTTGGCAAGTGTATGCCGCCAATCTTCAAGATCGAGAAAATGTAGAATCGCCTTGCCCCCTGGAATCAAAACCCGATGGATTTCCTGTAGTGCGCTGATCAACTCTGTCAGGCCAAGATGGAATAACGTGCTGATGGCAACAACAAAGGCAATGGATGAAGCCGGCACGGGAAACCGGGCGGCCGAAGCGAGAACAGGATAAGCGCAGAGACGAGCATGGTTCGCTCGTTGAAGGCTGAGGTGGATGCCATCAAGATTTGGGTCCAAACCAATGACTCGATAGCCTGCTTCCACAAGCGGCAAGAAAGCGCGCCCGGTTCCACAACCAACATCAACAGCCCAACTTCGCTGGGGAGTCTTGTAGGTCGCGATCATGTCATTCATGAACGGGGAAGCCGGGGCATCCGCCATGGCTTCTGCCCAGGATGACCAACTGGCTTCATCACCGTCGATGGTCCAGATCATTTCCAAGACTCTGTCATTCATATACCTCCTGGCGCGATTTGAAAGCACCTTTCCAGTATAAAACCAACCATACCATGAAGATAGGAGCGATCGCCATCAAGCTGTTCTGAAAGAGCGTGGGTTCTTTGGTGATGCCCCAGGCCTCAGAGAAAAGCTTGAAGGAGATGAGGTTGTTGTAGGAGTGCATCAACACGCAAGGCCACACACTGTCCGATTCAAGGTACATCCAGCCGAAGATGAAGCCAGCCAATACAAATATTAGTAACGCCAGGCTGGCCCCAGCTATGTCCACTTCCTGGGTATAGATGTTGCTGGGAAAGATGACGAGCGGGGCATGCCATAATGACCAGATAATTCCACTAAACAACAGCGCTTTAGCGCGGCCCAAAGGTCGCAGCTTTTCAAGCAAGTAGCTGCGCCAGCCAAATTCCTCACCAATGAAAATGACCAACCCGCCGAAGAGGTTGATCGGTATACGGTAGAGGCCGCTGGCAAATTTCGACCAATCCATAACGCCGAAGCCAAAGAAGAGCTGCATGAAGTCCTGGGCTCCATTCCAGAAGAAAGGCAACAGGATTGCCAGCAGCCAGAAGTACCAGCGCACCTTGCGCAGACCCAGATGGGCGTCGCGGAATCCCTCTCGAGTAATCAATAACCGCATCAGC